>CAZJJQ010000748.1:0-2188 GCA_964546345.1 uncultured Planctomycetales bacterium | reverse complement strand
GACGATGATCCCGGTGATCATCTCCATCTACAGCGACCGGTCGTTCGACTTCATCACGAAGTCGCCCCCGGCCAGCGAGCTGCTCAAGCAGGCCGCCGGGATCGCCAAGGGCAGCCCCACCCCGCACACCGACAAGGTGGGCAAGGTGACCAAGGCCCAGGTCCGCAAGATCGCGGAGACCAAGCTCAAGGACCTCAACGCCCGCGACGTCGAGGCCGGGATGCGCATCGTGATGGGCACGGCCCGTTCGATGGGCGTCGAGATCAAGGACTAGCGACCGCACAGGCACGAAACGACACCCAGCCCCCCTCGGGGGGCCCCCGGCGACGGGGCGCTCAACATCACCGCGTCCGGGCCCGCGCCCGGACGGGGGAGAGCGGAAGGAGACGCGGATGAAGCGACACGGCAAGAGGTACACCGCGGGGCTGAAGACGTTCAGCCGCGAGCGCCGCTACGGGCTCGACGAGGCGATCCAGGTCCTCGCGGGGTTCCCGAAGGCGAAGTTCGACGAGACCGTCGAGCTGTCGATCAAGCTCGGGACCGACCCGGGCAAGACCGACCAGGCCATCCGCGGCAGCGTCTCGCTGCCGAAGGGCATCGGCAAGACCAAGAAGGTCATCGTGTTCGCCGAGGGCGATCTCGCCCGGGCGGCCGTCGAGGCCGGAGCGGCCGAGGCGGGCGGCGCGGACCTCGCGAAGAAGGTCGAGGACGGGTTCACCGACTTCGACGTCGCGATCGCGCACCCGAGCATGATGCGGTTCGTCGGCAAGCTCGGCAAGGTGCTCGGCCCGCTGGGCAAGATGCCCAGCCCGAAGTCCGGCACGGTCACCGACCAGGTCGTCGCCGCCGTCCGCGAGTTCTGCGCGGGCAAGATCGAGTTCCGCAGTGACGCGGCCGGCAACGTGCAGGTCGGCCTGGGGAAGCGGTCCTTCGGGGCCGGCGACCTCAAGGCGAACGTCGAGCACTTCCTCGATCACGTCAGGGGCCTGCGCCCCGCGTCGGTGAAGGGCGCCTTCATCCGGAAGGTCACCCTCTCCTCGACGATGAGCCCCGGCGTCATCCTCGACGTGCAGGGCTAGGAGGCGCACCGTGCCCAAGCAGCTCAAGCAGTACCTCGCCAACCAGGTCCTCGGCGTCCTCCGCGACAAGGACGGCGCCGTGTTCGTCAACGTCAGCGCCATGAGCGTCGAGCAGAGCACGGCCCTGCGCGGGATGCTCATCGCGAAGGCGGGCGGCGCCCGGCTCCGCGTGCTCCACAACCGCACCGCCCGCGCGGCGCTGCGCTCCGCCGGCTGGCCGGCCAAGGTCGAGACGATCCTGAAGGGGCCCACCGCCGTGGTGTACGGCGGCGAAGGCCCCTCGAGCATCGCCAAGACCCTCGGCGAGTGGTCCAAGACCGACAAGACGAAGTCCCTCGTCCTCAAGGGCGCCGTCGCCGAGGGCGAGTTCTTCGACGCGAAGGGCGTGGCGGCCCTCGCGAAGATGCCCGACAAGAGGACGCTGCGGGCGATGATCGCCCAGGCGATCCTCGGCCCGTCCCGCGGCCTCGCGGTCGCCCTAGCGGCCAACGCCGCCGGCCTCGCGCGCGTCACCCAGGCCCGCATCGACAAGAAGGGCTTCCCGGAGCAGGCCTAGCGCCCGCCCCGCACGCCTCCCCCCCTCACCGTCCGTCTCACTTTTCCGTCCCAGGAGCGTTTTCCATGTCCGATCCCGCGACCGTCGCCCTCGATGCCGAGCTCGAGGCGATCTTCAAGTCCCTCGATGGCCTGACCCTCGGCAAGGCCGCCGTGCTCGTCAAGGCGCTCGAGGCCCGTTGGGGCGTGTCGGCTGCGGCTCCCACCGCGGTCGCCGCCGCCGCGGCCCCCGCTGCCGCCGCCGCCGCCGAGGAGAAGACGACGTTCGACGTCTTCATGAAGGCGGCCGGCCAGCAGAAGATCCAGGTCATCAAGGTCGTCCGCGCCGTCACCGGCCTGGGCCT
The DNA here is from genome assembly GCA_964546345.1 of uncultured Planctomycetales bacterium. Classification (GTDB taxonomy): domain Bacteria; phylum Planctomycetota; class PLA2; order PLA2; family JAEUHO01; genus JAYTCP01. The sequence continues at coordinate 210 of CAZJJQ010000748.1, read as the reverse complement.
CAAGGAGGCCAAGGACCTCGTCGATGCCGCCCCCAAGGCGGTCAAGACGGGCATCTCGAAGGAAGAGGCCGAGAAGCTCAAGAAGGAGCTCACCGAGGCCGGCGCCGAGATCGAGATCAAGTAAGGTCCTCGCGATCCTGGGATCGACGGGCGGCCCGTCCCACGGGGGACGGGTCGCCCGCGCCCTTTGCAGCCCGGGGGCCCCCCGGC
>CAZJJQ010000747.1:0-2199 GCA_964546345.1 uncultured Planctomycetales bacterium | reverse complement strand
ACCGGCGGGGGCGGAGCGGCGGGGTCCCCGGCCCCCGCGGGGGACGCCAGCGCCGCCGCGACGAGGAGGGCCAGGCCGCGGGCGCTCGCCGGCAGGGCCCACGATCGGGAGCAGCTCACGTCGTCTCCTTCCCTCCGCTCGGGCGACCTCGGGACGCCGAAGGCGATGCAGAGCTGCCGCATCACTTCCCGGCGAGCAGCGCCGCCTTCCACGCCTTCCCGGCGCGACGTCCCTCGCCGATGTCGGCGATCTTCTGGTGCACCGTCAGGAGGGCCAGCGGCCCGCCGCCGACGCTTTCGAGCAGGCGCGCGGAGACCGTCTCGGCGCCGTTCGGGCGGACGAACGAGATCCGGTGCCGCGTGCCGGCCACCGTCAGCTTCATCCCGCCGCCGAAGTAGAACCACGGGAAGACGACGTCGGTCGCCTCGGCCACGGGGACCTCGAAGACACGGCCCTCCTCGGTCGTGAAGGCGAGCCGGCCTCCGGCGAGCTCGAGCAGGCCGGGCCGGCTGCCCGTCATCCCGACCAGCAGCCAGACGGCGGTGCGCAGACTCGGTGTCGGATCGACCACGGGGCCTCCTCCCCCGGCACGCGCCGCAACGCCTGGACTCGGGGTCGGCGCGGGCCGGGGCATCGGCAGTCTGCCACGGGTCCCCCTGCCGGCGCACCCCCCCGGCGACCGGCGCGGCGGGGCGTGCCGGCCGGGCCCGGGGAGGGCGGTCGTCCCCGGCGACGCCCCCGGCGACGCCCCGGGCGGCTATGATTTTCCCGGCGTCCCATCGGCCTCCTCGCGGTCCGATCCGCCCCGAAGGAGTTCCTTCATGCGCAGCCCTTCCCTGCTCGCGTGCCTCTCCGTCCTCGCCGCGGCCTCCCTGGCCGCGTTCGTGCTGCCCGCGCGCGCGGAGGACAAGAAGAAGGACGACGCCGCGACCGGCGAGGCGCCCAGCAAGCCCGACGCCGAGCCCGCCAAGACCGAGCCGGTGACGTGCGTCTCCCTCGCCAAGTCGTGGGACAAGGCCGTGAAGGACGCGAAGGCGCAGAACGTCCCGATCGTCCTCCACAACCACGGCTTCTACTGCCCGCCGTGCTGGGGCATGCACTCCTCGCTGATGTGCGACCCGGCCTACATCGAGTTCTCCTTCGAGAACACGGTCGAGGTCCTCGCGCTCGACCGCCTGCAGGAGGGCGTCGCGAAGAAGGAGGCCCGCGCGGCGACCTACGCCGCGAAGGAGGGCGGGAAGCCCGTCCAGTACCTCATCGAGTTCCCCGGGCTGACGGTGGACGAGGTCCTCGCGCTGCGCGGCAGCAAGGCGTCGTCCTACAACAAGTCGGGCGGGCTGCCCTACACGGCGCTCATCGACCCGTTCACCGAGGAGGAGATGAAGAGCTGGAAGGGCGGCGGGATCGCCACCAGCGAGATCATCGACGCCGTCAAGACCGCCCGCGAGACGCTCGCGAAGGCGCACGGGAAGGGCAAGCCGCGTCCGGAGCTCAAGGCCGTCGCCGAGGCCGAGAAGGCGGGCGGGGACCGCGTGAAGGCCGGCGACTTCTGCGGCGCCCTCGACGCCTACGCCGCGGCCATGAAGAAGGCGGACAAGGACGGGTGGCCCGCGCACCTCCGCAGCCGCCTCACGGCGGGCCGCGACGCCGCCATCGCGGCAGCGACCGAAGCGCTCGACAAGATCGAGGGGGGCAAGGCCGCGGACGCAGCGAAGGCGAAGAAGGAGCTCGGCACGCTCCTGCCGCGCCTGCGCGGCACGGGCCTCGAGCAGCGCGCGAAGGACCTGTTCACCGGGATGTAGCCCACCCGGGCGGAGGACGGGGCGACGAAGGGGGGGGCGGCGGGGGCCGACGGCGAACCCGTGCCTCCGGCGCGCGTGCAACGCCTGCGTCGGGAGACGCCCGGAGGACGTTGCACACCGGACCGCGCGGACGCGGCGCGGGAGGCCGCGCGGAAATGGCTCGCGCGGCCCTACGTTGCAGAGACGAGGACCGCGCGACGCGCGGGCGCCTCGAGGGCCCCCATGCGTCCGCAGCTCGCCCGGACCGTCCGCGCCGTCCTCGCCGTCGGCTCCCTCGCCCTCGCCGCGGGCGGCACGTTCGTGCGGTGCGGGGGCGAAGGGGACGCGCCGACGGGGAGGACGTCCTCCCCGCCCGCGCCGCCGCCCCCGCCCCCCGCGCCCCCCACCTCCGCCCCCC
>CAZJJQ010000746.1:0-2201 GCA_964546345.1 uncultured Planctomycetales bacterium | reverse complement strand
GCGAAGTTCGAGGCCGAGGCCCGCGCGATCGCGCGCCTCGACCACCCGAACGTGCTCAAGATCTACGACGTGTTCGTGGAGGGGGAGCACCACGGGATCGTGATGGAGCTGCTCGAGGGCGAGAACGTCCTCGACGTGGTCACCAACGAGGGGAAGATGGAGCCGGAGGACGCCCTGCGCATCGTGCGCCAGGCCGCCGCAGGCCTCGAGGCCGCGCACGCGAAGGGCATCGTCCACCGCGACGTGAAGCCGCAGAACCTCGTGATCCTCGAGGACGGCACCGTCAAGCTGGTGGACTTCGGCCTCGCGGCGGACACGGACGCGGACGCGACCGAGGCGTCGAGCGGGCGCGTGGGCACGCCGCACTACATGGCGCCGGAGGTGTGCGAGGCGAAGGTCGGCGGCCCGCCGAGCGACGTGTACAGCCTCGGCATCTCGCTCTACCACCTGCTGGTGGGCCAGCCGCCGCACGCGGGCAAGGGCCTCAAGGACATCCTCGCGGGGCACATCGAGGCCCGGCCCCTCGAGCCCGAGAAGCAGGTGCGCGAGCTCACGCCCGCGCTCGGCGACCTCGTCCGCGGCATGACCAAGCGCGACCCGCTGACGCGTTTGACGCTCGGCGAGGTCGTGGAGAAGGTGGACCACCTCGGCGGCGAGGCCCTCAAGAAGGACCTGAAGGTCCGCCGGCGGCGTCGCAGCCGGCACGCGGGCGCCTCGAGCGCGGGCCGCGCCAAGAGCGCGCCCGTCGTGCCGATCGTCCTCGGCGTGGTCGCCGTCGTGGTCCTGGTGCTCGTGCTCTCGAAGAAGAGCCCGCCCCCGCGCCCCGCGACGCCGCCCGCCCCGCCCGAGGTCGTCGAGCCCGATCCGAAGACGCCGCCGCCGCCCGTCACCCCCCCGACCCCTCCGCCGGGGATGGAGGAGCCCACGACGCCCCCTCCTGCGCCCGTCGAGACCGAGGCCGAGCGCAAGGCACGCGAGGCGAAGGAGGCCGCCGACAAGAAGGCCGAGCAGGAGGCGCGCGCGCGCCAGGCGGTGCAGGCGTTCAACGACGCGGTGGACTTCGCGCGGCGCAACGAGACCGACAAGAACTCGGTGATCCAGGCCTACCGCGTGATGTTTAGGTCCTTCCCCGACTCGCCGCAGGGGAAGGAGGCGAAGAAGCGCGCCGACCTCATCGAGAAGGGGGAGATGCACCCCCACCCGGACAAGACGTTCGCCCCGAAGACCGCCGTGGACGAGGCCCGCGAGGCGTGGGAGGCCCGGCGCGTCCAGTTCGAGTCGCTCGTCGCCGGCCACCTCTACGCGGAGGCGCTCGCGCTGGTCCCGCCGCCCCTCGACGACGCCGAGGGCAAGCTCTCCGAGGACGTCGAGTTCCACCGCCGGCTCGCGAAGGACCTGGTCGCCTTCCGCGACTACCTCGTGACCGAGGTGAACGCCATGAAGGCGCCGATGCGCACGGTCTCGACGCCCAAGGGCGGCGGCAAGATCACGGTCGCCAAGCCCACGGGGCTCCAGGTCAACGTGGACGGCACGGTCCTCGAGCTCCCGTGGACCGAGCTGTGGCCGGAGGCGCTCGCCGACCTCGGCAAGCGCGCCTTCCTGGGCAAGGACCTCGAGCACCTCGAGTCGCTGGCCGCGTTCGCCTTCGCGCACAAGCAGCGCGATGCGTTCTTCTCGGCCGCGATCGCCGTCAAGACGGCCGCCTCGCTCGGCGGCGGCGGGTCGGGGCTCGTCGAGAAGATGCTCGCGCGCGCCCAGGCGCGCTTCGGCAAGTGACGGCCGGCCCCACGGCGGCGCGCCCCTCCGACGACGACCGCCGCCCCGTGGTCTTCGTGGACCTCGACGGCACCGTCGTGCGCAGCCGCGCCGGACGTCCGGCGATGCTCCAGGCCGTCGAGGACGTCGCCGGCCGCCCCGCCGACGACGGCGACCGGATGACGTTCACCGGCCGCACCGACGCCTGGATCGCGGGCGAGCTCCTCCGTCGTGCGGGCCACGCGAGCGACCGCGCCGCCGTCGAGCGCGTCCACGTCCGCTACCTCGAGCATCTCCGCGAGGGGCTCCCCGACCGCGGCTGCGTCGCGATCCCGGGCGCGCTCGCGCTCGCCGAAGCGCTCCAGCGCGCCGCGCTCGTGGCCGGCACCGCGCCGCCGCTCCTCCTCACCGGCAATCTCCGCGAGGGCGCGCGCCTCAAGCTCGTC
>CAZJJQ010000745.1:0-2204 GCA_964546345.1 uncultured Planctomycetales bacterium | reverse complement strand
CCTCTCGGGGGTCGCGCAGGGCGGGATCGAGCGCACTCGCCAATCCGAGGGAGGGCGCGCCGACGCGGGTACAACGCGACCTTCCGGCCCCGGCGGACCTTCGCCGTGACCGATTCCTCGGAGCCTCCCATGGACACGGCGACCGCTGCCCCCGCCCGCACGACCACCCCCCATCTCGACCATCCCGACGTCTTCGTCCGCCGGCACGTCGGCCCGCGGCCGGAGGAGATCCAGGCGATGCTCAAGGCCCTGGGGATCCCCTCCCTGTCGGCCCTCATCGACGAGACGGTCCCGAAGTCGATCCGCCGCAAGCGTCCGCTCGGCCTGCCGCCGGCCCGCTCGGAGCACGAGGTCCTCGCCGACCTGCGGGGGATCGCGTCCAAGAACAAGGTGTGGCGCTCCTTCCTCGGGATGGGGTACTCCGACACGCTCGTCCCGCCGGTGATCCAGCGCAACATCGTCGAGAACCCCGGCTGGTACACGCAGTACACGCCGTACCAGGCCGAGATCAGCCAGGGCCGCCTCGAGGCGATGCTCAACTTCCAGACGATGGTCTGCGAGCTGTCGGGCATGGCGATCGCCAACGCGTCGATGCTCGACGAGGGGACGGCGGCCGCCGAGGCCATGCACCTCTGCTTCGCCGTGCACGCCGACGCCAAGGCGAAGACGTTCTTCGTGGCGAAGGACGTGCATCCGCAGACGCTCGCGGTCGTGCGCACGCGCGCGAAGGCGCTGGGCGCCCGCATCGTGGTGGGCGATCCCGCCACCGACATGCTGGGCAAGGGCACCGTCGGCGCGCTGATCCAGCTGCCCTCCACGGACGGCTCGATCACGGACCCGCGCGACTTCATCGCGCACGCGCACGAGAAGGGCGCCCGGGTCGTCGTGGCCACCGATCTCCTCGGCCTGACGCTGATGACGCCTCCCGGCGAGATGGGCGCCGACGTGGTGGTGGGCAACACGCAGCGCTTCGGCGTGCCGCTCGGCTTCGGCGGCCCCCACGCGGCCTTCCTCGCCACCAAGGACGAGTACAAGCGCCAGATGCCCGGCCGCCTCGTCGGGGTCAGCAAGGACGTCCACGGGCACCGCGGGCTGCGGCTCGCGCTCGGCACCCGCGAGCAGCACATCCGGCGCGAGCGCGCGACGAGCAACATCTGCACGGCGCAGGTGCTCCTCGCGGTCATGGCGAGCATGTACGCGGTCTGGCACGGCCCCGAGGGGCTGCGCCGCATCGCGGGGCGCGTCCGGGAGCTCGCGGGCCTGTTCGAGCGAGGGGTCCGGCGGCTCGGCTTCACGACGGGCGAGGCGCCGTTCTTCGACACGGTCCGGGTGACCGTGCCCGCCGACCGGCGCGCCGCCGTCCTGCGCGCCGCCGCGGCCAAGAAGCTCAACCTGCGCGTCCTCGACAAGGCGACCCTCTGCGTCGCGTTCGACGAGGCGAAGGGCGAGGCCGACCTGGCCGACCTCCTCGAGGTGTTCGCGGGCGGCAAGGCCCCCGGCTTCACCGTGGCCGACCTCGCGAAGGAGGGGCCGGTCGCCCCGCTGCCGCCGCGCATGGTCCGCACGAGCCCGTTCCTCACCCACGAGGTGTTCCACCGGTTCCGCGCCGAGCACGAGCTCCTGCGCTACATCCACCGCCTGCAGGCGAAGGACCTCTCGCTCACGACGAGCATGATCCCCCTCGGGTCGTGCACGATGAAGCTCAACGCCACGGCGGAGATGTACCCGGTCACGTGGCCCGAGTTCGGCCGCCTCCATCCCTTCGCGCCGCCCGCGCAGGCCCAGGGGTACCGCGAGCTCTTCGACCGCCTCGAGGCGTGGCTCGCCGAGATCACCGGCTTCGCCGCCGTCTCCCTCCAGCCCAACGCGGGCTCGCAGGGCGAGTACGCGGGCCTGCTCGTGATCCGCGAGTGGCACAAGAGCCGGGGCGAGGCCCACCGCACGGTGTGCCTGATCCCCCAGTCGGCGCCCGGCACGAACCCGGCGAGCGCCGTCATGGCCGGCATGACCGTGGTGGTGGTCGGGTGCGACGCGAGCGGCAACGTGGACGTCGCCGACCTGCGCGCCAAGGTCAAGGAGCACGCCGCGAGCCTCGCGGCCCTCATGATCACCTACCCGTCCACCCACGGCGTGTTCGAGGAGTCCATCGAGGAGATCTGCAGGATCGTCCACGGCGCCGGCGGCCAGGTGTACATGGACGGCGC
>CAZJJQ010000744.1:577-2208 GCA_964546345.1 uncultured Planctomycetales bacterium | reverse complement strand
CGCGCCGCGTCCGTCGCGCCCGAGCCGGCGCGCTAGCGGCGGGCGCTCGCGGGGGACGCGGCATGGCGCGACGGCACCGGCGGCAGACGGCACCACTACGCTGGGAAGGCGTGGACGTGCGCGCGTACAAGGCGGAAGGCAGCGCGCCCTTCCGCGACGTCACCCGGCAGGTGCTGTTCGCGGATCCGGCGCTCGCGAGCGAGCTGCGCTGCTTCGAGGTCGCGCCGGGCGGCCACACGACGCTCGAGCGGCACGAGCACGCGCACGCGGTCGTCGTCGTGCACGGGCGCGGCCGGTGCTTCGTCGGCGACCGCATCTGCACGCTGGCGCCGTTCGACCTGATCGAAGTGCCGCCGCTCGCCTGGCACCAGTTCCGCGCGGACGACGACGCACCGCTGGGGTTCCTCTGCATGGTCGACGCCGCGCGCGACCGGCCGCAGCTGCCCGATGCGGAGGCCCTCGCGCAATTATGCACCGATCCGGCGGTCGCGGCGTTCATCCGCACCTGAGTTGCACGCCCGGCGAATCGCCGCGGCGATTGAGAAAGATCAAGGTCGCGCGGCCGACGCGTCGTAGTCTAGAGGCGTAGGGCAAGGCGCGGCGGGACGACGCCCGAGGGCGGGCGCCGGGTGCGACGCGCGGGAGCGACACGATGCAAGTTCCACTGCAGATCACGATGCGGCAGATGCCGCACTCCGACGCGCTCGAGGCGCGCATCCGGCAGAAGGCCGGCAAGCTCGACCAGTTCCACCCGAACGTCACCGGCTGCCAGGTCACGGTCGAGGAGGAACGCCGTCATCAGCAGCAGGGCCGGTGGTTCAGCGTGCGCGTCGTCGTCGGCGTGCCCGGCCGGCCGGACATCGCCGTCAACCACGCGAATCACGAGGACCCGCACGCCGCGGTGCGCGATGCGTTCGACGCCGTGTACCGCCAGCTGGAGCAGGCGGGCCGCGAGCGCGGGCGCGACGTCGCGCGCAGCGAGCGGGGAGTCGAGTCATGAAACCGGCGATCGACGTCGCGGTACTGGTGAGCCCCGAGCTGTCCGCCGCCATCGAGGCGATCGTCAACGATCCGGACCGCGACGAGCCGCCGACGCTCGCGGATGCGCAGGCGCTGCTCCGCCGTCGCGAGCACGGCGTGCTGGCGCGCGACGAGGCCATGCATCCGCAGCTCTCCGAGTCGCTCGTGGCCGAGATCGGCGCGCTGGTCGAGGAGTTCGGCGGCGAGGCGCCGGCGATCGACTTCGTCGGCGCCAAGGCGAGCGAGGGCCTGTCGCGCATCATCGAGGTGGCGATGGAGAATCCGCTCGTGCGGCACGAGCCCACGCTGGGCGGCGTGCGCGACGCGATGGCGGAGGGCCTGACCGCGCGCCTGGCCGGCGACGGCACCATCGAGCCGGACGAGGAGCAGTCGCTGCTGGCGGAGATCGACGCGCTGATCGACCACTACGGCGCCGACGCGGTGGCCGAGGAGTTCGTGCGGTTCGAGTAGGCGGGCGCGCTCCTCACCCCGCCCGTCACCCCTCACCCCGCCCCTCCCCCCCCCCCCCTCCCCGCGGGGGGGGGGGGGGGGTGGGGGGGGGGGGGCGGGCGGGGGGGCGGGGCGGGGGGGGGGGGGCCCGGGGCCCCGGG
>CAZJJQ010000744.1:0-567 GCA_964546345.1 uncultured Planctomycetales bacterium | reverse complement strand
CCCCCCCCCCCCCCGCCCCCCCCCCCCCCCCCCCCCCCCCCCCCCCAGCCCCCGCGGGCCGGGGAGAGGGGGGGGGTGAGGTGGGCGACCGGAGGCTCGGCTAGGCGCGAGCAGGACCCGGCGCCAAGGCGTCCACGGGCGCGAGCCCGCAGCGCTGCCGCAGCCGCGCCCAGGCGTCGTCGACCTCCGCCTGCAGCGCGGCCACGTCCTCGTCCGCGAGGTGGCGGTAGCGCCGCTGCAGGCCGAGATAGTCGGCGAGCGGCCGCGGCTTCTCCGTGACGTTCAGCGTGTACTTCCGCCCGCCCTCGACTTCGTAGAGCGGGAACGCGCCGCTCTCGACCGCGTAGCGCGCGGCGGTGATCCCCGCGTGGTCGGGCAGGCCCCAGCCGTCGAGGCAGGGAATGAGCAGCGTGAGGATGCGCGTGCCGCGCAGGCCCTTCGCCTTCTCGACCTTGCGCAGCAGGTCGGGCAGGTGGCCGACGCTGGCCGTCGCCACGTACGGCACCTCGTGCGCGGCCATGATCTCGGTGAGGTTCTTCTTGCGCGTCGTCTTGCCGGCGGGCGTGG
>CAZJJQ010000743.1:0-2209 GCA_964546345.1 uncultured Planctomycetales bacterium | reverse complement strand
CCGCGTGCGGGGAGACGGTCTCGACGACGCCGCCCCCGACGGCCGCCGCCTCGTGGACCGAGGTGAAGGGGGACGCGCTCTCCGACGCCCAGAAGGCCCAGCGCGCGAAGGCCGACGGCGCCCGCGAGGCGCTGTTCGGGAAGCTCATGGGCCGCCTCACCGAGGTGATGACGAAGGACGGCCCCGCGAAGGCGGTGGACGTCTGCCGCGCCGAGGCCCACCCGCTGGCCGCCGCAGTGGCGAAGGAGCAGGGGGTCGCCATCGGGCGCACCTCCCACCGGCTGCGCAACCCCCTCAACGCGCCGCCCGACTGGGCGCGTCCCCTCGTGGACGCGCGCCGCGACACGCCCGCGTTCCTCGCCGCGGCCGACGGCCGCCTCGCCGTGCTCGCGCCCATCCGCCTCAAGGCCACGTGCCTCCTCTGCCACGGCGACCCCGCGAAGCTCGACCCCGCGGTGAAGGCCGCGCTCGCGACGGGCTACCCGAACGATCAGGCCACGGGCTTCGCCGAAGGCGACCTCCGCGGCTGGTTCTGGATCGAGGTCCCGAAGCCGTAGTCGGGCCGCGCGACCCTACCGGTCCGGCACCTCGAGGCGGAGCCCGGTGACGTCCGTCGCGGGGCGCACGTCGAGCTCCTGCGGCGGCGACGAGCGGGCGACGCCACCTTCGTAGAACGTCGCCCAGACGCGCACGCGACCGGCCGTGACGCCGCTCACCTGGAAGCGGCCGTCGGCGGTCGCGGCGATGGGCCACTCGCCCTTCACCCCGTCCCGGGCGAGCGACACCACGGCGACCTGCGCCCGCTGTCCGGCCGGGGCCGGCTCCCGCGCACGCCACGTCACCGTGCCCTCGATGCGCACCCCGGGAATGGCGACGTCCTGCTCCCGATCCCGGTCGTCCATCACGAGCTCGAACTTCGGCGTGTCGGGGACCCCGCTCACGGTGCCCCGGTAGCGGCCCGGGGGCAGCCGCTGAGAGATCCGCCCGTCCGGGCCGATGCGAAGGGACACCAGGCGCGCCGATGGGGGACCGTTGAGGTAGATGGAGACGGCCGGATCCGTGACGAACGAGCCGCTGGCCAGCCGCGCGACCCCGCGCCAGGTCGCCTCGGGGCGCGCCGAGCCCAGCTCGAGCGATTGCGCCTCGCCCGACTTCAGCGTGACGACCTCGTTGCGCTCGTCCCCGGGCTCCAGGATCCCGGAGACGATCCATTGGCCGGCGGTGAGCCCTGCGAGACGGTACGTGCCCGTCGCATCCGTGGTGGTCTCCACCGGGGCCGACGCGCCGATCGTCTTCCCGTTCGGAACCGCGCGTACGACGCACGCGGCTGCGGGCGCCCCCGTCCGCAGGTAGAGCGTCCCGGCGAGGCTCCCTGAGCCGAACACGACGACCGTGCGCGTGCGCGGCGTGTTCGGATCGCTCGAGACGACGAGGGTCCGGCGACCGAGCCCCTCGACCTCGACGGCCAGATTCCACCAGCCGCCGGGCGTGACCGTGAACGAGAACCGGCCGTCGGCGTCCGTCGTCGCCGTGCGCAGGCCGGTCGTCGAGAAGGTGTGCTCGGAAGCGCGGATCTCGACCTTCGCACCCGCGGTTGGGATCGACCCGACGAGGACCGTGCCGGCGACGACGTCCGGCGGGATCGGGGTCGCGAGGGACGCGAGGAACTCGGGTGCCGGGTCCGGGGAACGGGTCGCGGACGGGGGGCTTTCGGGCCCAGAGGGCCCGACGGGGGGGGTGGGCAGGAAACGCACGTGGCGGAGGATCTCGGCGAAGGTCGCCTCGAACGCGGGCCAGCCCGCTTCCGGCGCCATGCCGACGAACGCGTTCGCCGCGGACGGTTCGTCGAACCGGACGAACACGCCGTGGTTGCCCTTCTTCGTGGATTCGAGCCACACCGCGCGACGTCCGGCGACCTCCACCTCGCGGCGGATCGGGTCCACGATCTGCGCCTCGAGCGCGCGGGCGCCCTCGGCGCCGAACACCCCGAACATCTGCAGCGGCCTCCCGTCCTCGCCCGTCACGCCCCAGACCCGCGCTCCGGCCGGGCCGTTCTCCTCCGTCCACGCCTCCGGCAGGGCGATCGAGAAGGGGGAGGCGGCGCGTCGTATCCACCCCGCGGGGAGCACGTCCGCATCGGCCGCCTCCGCGGGAGCGGCGGGTGCGGCAGCGGGTGCGGTCCCCGGCGGCTGGGCCGCCGGCACGGGCG
>CAZJJQ010000742.1:0-2212 GCA_964546345.1 uncultured Planctomycetales bacterium | reverse complement strand
CGCCGCCACGAGCGCGGCCTCGAGATCGCCGGGCCCCGCGACCTCGACGCGCGAGACCACGCGCGCGTCGAACGGGGAGAGCACGCTGCGGACCGAGGTGCCGGAGACGCCGACGCCGCCGATGCGCAGGGGGACGACGGGGACGGCGGCCATGTGGGGGAGCTCCGGGGGCGGCGGGGGCGAGGGGCGGCGGGGGCGGCGGGTCGGGCGTCCCCGCCGCGCGCACCCTACCCGCGAGACGGTCGGGCGCCTCGCCCCGGGGGGGAAGCGCCGTCTTCAGGCGGTCAGGCCCAGCCACCGCAGCGTGTGCTCGAGGGGCAGCACCTCGGCGTAGGTCGCTCCGAAGAAGAGGGGCGCGCTCCCGAGCAGGACGGCCCACGCCGCGACGCGGCGGACGAGCCGACCGGCCGACGACCGGCCGCTCCCGGGCAGGAGGCGGGCGAAGACGAGGATCGCCACGGCCTGGACGAGGAAGAACGCCACGAAGCGGCCGTCCTCGGCGCGCCGGAGCGGCGCCCGGAAGAGCAGCTCGTGGAGCACGCCGCTCGCGAAGAACGCGGCGAGCACGCCCGCGACCCGCCCCCAGCGCCGCTTGACGGGCGCGAACACCTCGAGGGCCAGCGTGCGCCCGACGAACCGGTTCCACCGGCGCCCCCAGTAGTCGGCCAGGTCCGACAGGAGCCAGGGCTCGTCGAACACGCGTTCGCTGCGCAGGCCGAGCCATCGACAGCCGCCGTTCGCCGCGCGGAAGGTGCCGTCCATGAGGGGCACGAACGACGCCGCGCGCGCCCACGAGGGGAACGGCTCGCCCGCGTGGAACGCCCCCCAGGCGCGCAGGCGATCCCCCACCACGAACGCCAGGAGGACCTCGAGCGCACCCACCCCGAGCGCCCGCAGGCCTGCGCCGCGTTCGGCCGCGGGGTCGGCGACGAACGCCGTATCGGGGTCGATCCCCGGCCACAGGAGCACGAACGCCGCGCCCCGCACGAAGCGCGGCGTCGCGCCCCGGGGCCGCCCGAGCGCGAGGAGCTTCCCCAGCGAGGCCGCGCCGTGCAGGAAGCAGATGCCCTTCCACCAGGGGTGGACCGGGAGCGCCGCACCGAGCGCGCGCGCGTCGATCGCAGCGGCGCAGCCGAACAGGGCGAGCGCCGGCCCCGTGCGCGGGAGCGCGCGGAACGTCGCGGCGGCCGTCGCGAGCGCCGCGGAGACGAGCAGCGCGGCCCGCACGACGAACGGGGTCCACTCGGCCGGCCACTCCCGCCAGAGCGCGCAGGTCGGCTCGAGCGCCCCGAGGACGGCGGCCACCACGTCCCCCACGAGGCTCCCTCCCCGTCGTGCTCCGACGGGCCTGCCTCCACCCCCGCCCGCCCGGGATCACCCGGGCCGGGCGAGGACGGGGGCGATCGGTGCCTAGGCCGGGAGGGCCGCCAGGCGCTTGTTGACCTCGGTCCAGTTCACGTTCTTGACGAACGCGGTGAGGTAGTCCGCCTTCTTGACGCCGTAGTCGATGAAGAAGGCATGCTCCCAGCAGTCGAGCGCCAGCACGATGTCCTGGTGCGCCGGCAGGCCGATGTGGTGCTCGTACATGATGTAGTTGTGGAGCGCGCCGTCCACGCGGCTCTTCGTCGTGAGCACCCAGCCCGGCGTGCTGCCCGCCGCGCCGCGCAGGTCGGCGATGTACGCGTCCCACGAGCCGAACGCGGCCGTCGCGAGGCGCTTCAGCGCGTCGGAAGGCTCGCCCCCCTTGCCGGACAGGTTCTCGAAGTACAGCTGGTGGAGGTAGGTGCCGTTGAAGGCCGTGCACTCGCGGCGCTTGAGCTCGCTGAACTCGTTGAACGTGTAGTTCGCCTTGCTGCGGTCCGCCGTCTTGAGCTTCTCCTCGATCTCGTTGAGCTTGGCGACGTAGCCGCCGTACAGGGTGAAGTGGGCGTCGAGCTGCTTGTCGCTGAAGCCGTCGAGGCTGCCCTTGAGGTGGCTGAAGTCCTTCGCAACGTGCGGCATGGCGGGGCTCCGAGGTCGGGGACGGCTCCCCCGGGCGCGGGGGAGGGGAAGGGCGCGAGGATACCCGAGGCAGGGAGGGCCCCGGCGTCGATCCGACCTGCGCGAGGAAGGCCGGGGAGGGGCGCGTGGATCGGTGCCCATCGGGCGGGGCGGAGCGCTCCGCGGGAAGGGAGGGGGCGCGGGGAGGGGAGGGGGACCGGGGCCGCGGGCG
>CAZJJQ010000741.1:0-2219 GCA_964546345.1 uncultured Planctomycetales bacterium | reverse complement strand
GCGCTCCCGGGCGCCGCGCGTCCCTTCACGTCGCGGGCTTTGGCGAGGGCGAGGTCGCTGCGACCGCGCTTGAGCTCGGCCTCGGCGGCGACGAGCAGGCGCCCGCCCTCGGCGTCCTTCACCGCGGCGAGGCCCTCGTCGCGCGCCGCGGCGAGGGTGGGATCGGCCGCGGCGGCGCGGCGGAAGCGGTCGGACGCCTGGAGCAGGAGCCCGTGCTCGAGCGCGAAGCGCGCGAGCTCGAGCTGGGAGGCGCCGTCGGAGCCGGGCGTGCGGGCGAGCTTGAGCGCGAACAGCGAGGACGGGGCCAGCCGGGAGAACGGCAGCTCGACCGTGGCGCGGCCGCCCCCCATGCGGTAGGTGAAGCGCACCGAGGGCTCGGCGCCGTCCTTGCGGGGGAGGAAGGCGACGTCGCTGGCGTCGTAGCGGGTGCCGGTGACGAGCACGACCTCTTCGGCGAAGGCCGCGGGGGCCGTCGCGGCGAGCAGGAGGAGGACGGCCGCGAATCGACGGACGGGCTTCATGGGGAGGCTCCCGAGGGGCGCCGTTACCATCATAGGCCCCCTCGCGGGGACCGCGGGTCGTGCCGGACCCGGGGGTCCCGTCGGGCCCCGGCGTCGCCGGGCCCGCGGGTCCCCTCCCCCGGCGCCCGCCGTCCCTGCGCCCTTCCCGGGAGCCTGCATGCCGTTCTCGCCCATCTCCGAGATCCTCGACGAGCTCCGCGCCGGGCGCATGGTCATCCTCGTGGACGACCCGGATCGCGAGAACGAGGGCGACCTCGTGATGGCGGCGGAGAAGGTCACGCCCGAGGCGATCAACTTCATGATCCGGCACGGGAGCGGGATCGTCTGCCTGACGCTGCCGCAGGAGAAGGCCGACGCGCTCCACCTGCCGCTCCAGGTGGCGTCGAACTCGTCGCGGTTCGGGACGCAGTTCACCGTGACGATCGAGGCGCGGCAGGGGGTGACGACGGGCGTGTCGGCGGCGGACCGCGCCACGACGATCCGGACCGCCGTGCGCGACGACTGCCGCCCGGAGGACCTCGCGCGGCCCGGGCACGTCTACCCGATCCGGGCCTCGGAGGGCGGGGTGCTGCGGCGCGCCGGCCAGACCGAGGGCAGCAGCGACCTGTGCCGGCTGGCGGGCCTCAAGCCCTACGGCGTGATCTGCGAGGTGATGAACCCCGACGGGACCATGTCGCGCACCCGGGAGCTCGAGGCGCTGCAGGCCGAGACGGGGCTCAAGATGTGCTCGGTGCGCGACGTGATCGAGTGGCGGCGGCGGCGCGAGCGCCTGATCCACCGCGAGGTCACGGTGCCGATGCCGACGCCGTACGGCACGTTCGACCTGCACGCGTACACGAGCAAGACCGACCCCGAGCCGCACCTGGCGCACCCCCTGGGGACCCCGCCGCCCCCGGGGGACGCGGGCGCGCCCGCGCTCGACGAGCCGGTCCTCGTGCGCGCGCACAGCGAGTGCCTCACGGGGGACGTGTTCCACTCGAGGCGGTGCGACTGCGGCGCGCAGCTCGAGGGCGCGCTGGCGCGCATCGGGAAAGAGGGCCGCGGCGTGGTCCTCTACATGCGCCAGGAGGGCCGGGGGATCGGCCTGCTGGCCAAGATCCGGGCGTACGCGCTCCAGGACCAGGGCCTCGACACGGTGCAGGCGAACGAGCGGCTGGGCTACAAGCCCGACCACCGCGAGTACGGCATCGGCGCGCAGATCCTGTTCGACCTGGGGCTGCGCCGGCTGCGCCTGCTCACGAACAACCCGACGAAGTACCTGTCGATGGCGGGCTACGGGCTCGAGATCGTGGAGCGCCTCCCGCTCGAGACGGTGCCGAACGCCGAGAACGAGCGCTACCTGAAGACGAAGGCCGAGAAGCTCGGCCACCTCCTCACGCTGCAGCGCCCCCCCACCCCCGGCGCCACGGGGACCTCGGGCAAGCCGAAGGGGTAGCGCGCCCGGCCCCCGCCGCCCCAGGCATCCGCAGCCACGGCGGATCCCGTTTCGCCCGCCGCAGCCTTCCCTCAGGTGCGTCGCGCGGAGCCCTGCCCCGGTGACCAGAAGGTCTGGATGGGAAGAGGGTGACGCGCCTCCGGCACGCACACCCTTCCCGGTCGCGGTTGTCTCTGCCAAGACCGCGCCCCGCCAGGGGCCTCGCCCCTCCGGGCCCCTCGCGGGCGCGGTCGCCCCCCCCGACCGCGCCCCGCCAGGGGCCT
>CAZJJQ010000740.1:0-2220 GCA_964546345.1 uncultured Planctomycetales bacterium | reverse complement strand
CCGGCCAGGCGGCGGCGAGGGTGGGCACGGGCGAAGCGGGGGCCCGGGGCACCCCCGGCGACGACGGGGTCGCCCTCGTCGAGGGCGTACCGGCAGGCGAGGTGACGGTGTGGGCGCGCCCGTTCGGGGCCGTGGCGTGGTCGAGCGCGAGCGTGACGCTCCCGTCCGGGGCGACCGCGCGGGCGCCGGCGGTGGTGCGCGTCGAGGCCCGGGCGAGGATCGCCGGGGTCCTGCGGTTCGCCGACGGACGCGCCCGCACGAACGTGCGGGTCTTCGCGCGCGGACCCCTGCGCCCGTCGCACCGCGTGGGCGGCGCGGAGCTCGAGGGCGCCGTGCGACTCGACGGCACCTTCGTGGTCGCGGGCCTCGAGCCGGGGCGCTACGAGGTCACGGCCGCCACGGCCTGGGGACCGGGACAGGCGTCGGGCACGCAGGAGGTCGAGGCGGGCGCGCGGGGCGTCGCCGTGACGCTCGCGCCCACCCCCCGCGAGGTCCCCGCCACCCCGTCGCTCGAGGTGCTCGTCGTGGGTCCGGACGGCGCTCCGGTGCCGTACGCGGTCGGCCAGGTCCAGTTCGAGGGACACGGCATCGGGGTGTTCGAGGTCGAGGAAGGCCTCGCGATCCTCGAGGCCGACGGTCCCACGGTGAGCCTGCGCGTTCGTGGGGCGAGGGACGCCCATGGGGTCCCGCTCCCGTTCGGGCCCCGGGAGGTCCGCGACGCGCCCGCCCGCTCGGGCTCCCTCACGCTCACCCTGCCGCCCGAACGACGGATCGAGGGCCGAGTGGTGGGCGCCGACGGACGCGGCCTCGAAGGCGTCGAGGTGCACGCGCAGGTGCCGGGCCCCGACGCGTACACGGCCTTCCACGTGCCTGACGCCCCTGCGCACGTGACGACCACCGACGCGACGGGGGCGTTCGTTCTGCGGCAGCTCGGGGATCGCGCCCACGACGTCGAGGTGCCGGGCACGCGCGGGTTCCTCCCGAGCGCGGAGCGGGGCGTGACCCCGGGGGTGACGGGGCTCGTCGTCGTGCGGCGCCCCTCCGTGGACGCGGTCGTCACGGTGGTGGACGTGCGGGGACGCCCCGTCGTCGGCGCCACCGTGCGGTGGCCGGTCGCGGGGCCCCCCTCTCCCGAAGCGCCTCCCGACGCGGCCGTCCTCCCCTGGGCGTACGTGCCCCCGGAGGCCGAGACGGACGCGAGCGGTCGCGTGCGATGCCTCGATCTCGACCCGGACGCTCTCTACGCGCTCGCTGCGTTCCCTCCGCAGCGCCGCGGGGACCTGCTCGCGACCCGGCGCGGCGCCTGGCGGGCGGCCGACGTCACGTTGACCCTCGGCTCGGCCCGGTCGGTCGCCGGGGTCGTGCGATCGCCGGACGGGGCGCCCATCCCGTGGGCCCAGGTGCACGTGACGCGGGATGGCGACACGCTCGGCAGCGACGAGGTGGACGGCGAGGGTCGCTTCCTCATCGACGGCCTGCCCGAAGGGTCGGTGGAGGTGCGCGCGACGCTGCTCGGGGTGTCGGGCGCCGGCAGCGACTACGTACGCGCCACCGTCGAGACCGGGGCCCAGGACGTGGTGTTGGTGGCCGATCCCGGTCCCACCCTGGTCGTCCGGGCGGAGGGTGCGGCCTTTCCGGGCACGCCCGACCGCGCCCGGGTCGGCGGCGGGTGGACGGAGGCGCGCCTGTTCGACCAGGGTCCGGACGGAGCGACGACGTACGGCCACGTCGAACGGGGCGCGCTCGTCTTCCGACGCCTGCGCCCCGGGCGGCCCTACACCCTCTGGATCCCCTGGACGCGCGAGGCGGGGGGCACGTTCCTCGAGCAGGGCACGTCGCTGGTGGTGGGGGAGCGCACCGTGGTCCTCGATCCCGGGGCGCCGATCGCGGGGACGGTGGACCTCACGCGCGTGCGATCCCCGATCCCCTCGAACATCGGCCGCGGAGGCGCCGACTGGGTGGTGGCCCGGCGGGGGATCGTCCAGGTACGGCTGCGCCTCGGGGACGCTCCCGACGCCGGCGACTTCGCCTTCCCTCCCCTTCCCTCGGGACGATGGACCGTCCTCGCCCTCGTCCGCGACGCCGATCGCGGGCTCCTCGAGGCGACGACCGAGGTCGAGGCGGGGTCGAAGGTCGTGCTCGTGCCCGCCCCGCGCCCCGCCCGCTGAGGGACTGTGAAGGTATCTCCGTCGGGACGTACGGGCTCGCTTTCGGGGCTCG
>CAZJJQ010000739.1:0-2220 GCA_964546345.1 uncultured Planctomycetales bacterium | reverse complement strand
GCGCGTTCGGTCGGGGCCGGGAAGTCCGTCTGGCACGCGGCGGCGAGGTAGCGCATCGCGCCATCCTATGCCTGCCCCGACGCCGTTGCGCCCCTCCCCCCGCCGCCCCCCACCTCCCGGACGGGATCGCCCGTCCCCCTCCCCTCGCGAGGGGCCCCGCTCCGGCGCGGGTCAGCGCTTCTCGAGGGTGTAGTGGGCGATGGGGGTGAAGCCGACGTCGCTCACGTGAACGAAGAAGGTCCCGGTGGCCGGCGCGACGAAGGCCAGCTCGACGCGGCGCGTGCCGGGGATCGCGCCGCGCGCCTTGCGGTGGACGGCCAGGTCGTCGGCGGCGAGGAGCACGGACGACGCGGCGTCCGTGACCACCAGGCGGGGGACGATGGTGCTGCCCCAGCCGTCGAGGTCGGCGTTGGAGGCGTCGGCGACGCTGCCGAGCAGGGAGAGCACGATCAGCTCGCCGGCGACGGCGGGGAACGCGTAGACGTCCACGTCGCCGAGCCGGTCCATCCTCCCCGAGATCCGCGCCTCGTTCGGGAGGGGCAGGGCCTCCGCGACCGTGTCGTCGGGCTCGGCCTCGAAGGCCGACGTCGAGGGGATGGCGACGCGGAGCGTGTAGGGCGTCGGGCCGGGCGACGTCGTGGACACGCGGACGAAGCAGGGGCCGGTGGAGGGGAGCACGGTGCGCCGGATGCGCTGCGAGGGGCCGGGCGCGCTCGAGGGCAGCGGCGTGACCCCGTCGGACGCGAGGAGCTCGGTGAGCGGCTCGACCGTGACGGTGGAGCCCTCCACGTCGCTCTGGAGGGCCAGGAGCTGCACGTGGACCTCGTCGCCCGCCCGGCCGGCGAAGGAGAAGACGTCGTCGTCGCCGGAGGCCACGCTCCCGGAGACGACCGTGCCGGGCGTCAGCGGGCTCACCTGCGTGGGGGCGACCTGGTTGGGCTCGACCTCCGTCGCGGCCCCGACCGAGACGGCGTCGTAGCGGAGGGCGTACGCGCCGGCCACGCCGCCTCCACCGGAGGAGCGGACCCGCAGCGCGTACGTGCCGGGCCCGGCGACCCGGTAGGCGAAGACCGTGTCGAAGAAGATGCCGTCGTCGCGCGACTTGAGCAGGACGGTGCCCGTGGCGTCGGTGAGGTCGAGGAGGGGATCGAAGCGGTCGGCGGCGGCGCCGACCACCCCGTCACGGTGCGCGAACGTCTCGAACCGGACGATCGTGGGCCCGGCGACCGTGAAGCGGAACCAATCGACCTCGCCGGGGTCGCGGGTGCCGAAGACGGTCCCCGGCGTGATGTCGGTGGCGGTCGCCGCCGTGTGGTTGGGATCCGCCTCCTCCTGGGGGTTCGGCGCCGTCCACGGTCGGATCGTGAAGGCGTAGCGTCCCCCCGGCGCCGAGGAGGTGAACGTGCGCAGCTCGAGGAAGTGCAGCCCCGTGGTGGGGATCCGGCAGCGCGCGACGTCGGGGTCGAGGGCGGCGCCGGTCGCGAGGCCGGGCTCGGTGGTCACCACGCTCGTCTGGCCGTCGGGCGCGCGGAGGGTGACGACCACCCGGTTGTCGGCGGCGTCCCACGCCGCGGGGTCGCGTCGCGTCGCGTGGACCTCGAGCTCGACGTCCTGTCCCCCGACGAGCGGCACGGACCACACGTCTACGTCGCCGGGCGCGACCAGGGAGCCCTCCGCCGGGAGGTCGAGCGCCACCGGGGTGGCGGTCGCGGGCGTGTCGTTCCCTTCGACCTCGGAGACCGCGACGGGCCCATGGACCGCGTGCGCGTAGTCGCGGTGGTCCACCCCGGCCGCGTTGGCGACCGTGACGGTGAAGGTGAAGGTCCCGCGCGCGAGCGGCGTGCCGGCCAGGGCGCCGGTGACGGGATCGAGCGCGAGCCCCGGCGCGAGGGCCCCCGCGCTGATCGAGAACGTGGGCGCGGTGCCCGTGGCCGAGATCGCCTGCGCGTACGGGACCCCGAGGGTCGCGATGGGCAGGGGGCTCGGGGGGCCCACGATCACGGGCGCCACCACGCCCCCGCTGCCCCCGCATCCCCCGACCCCTCCCGCACCGAGGAGGACGAGCAGCCCGCCCGCGAGGAGGGCGAGCACGCGCTGGAGGCGGGAAGGAGGCGGCAAACGCGGGGCTCCGGGAAGGGTCGGACGGGTGCGGCCTCCGTACGGTACTACGCGCTCGCGAGCCGGGGGGCCGCGTGCGATCGCGGGCGCGGCCCGGCGGCG
>CAZJJQ010000738.1:0-2223 GCA_964546345.1 uncultured Planctomycetales bacterium | reverse complement strand
CGACCCCGGCGTGCGCGCCGACCTCGAGAAGGCGCTGACCTCGAAGGACCCGGCCGTCGCCTCGGAGGCGCTCCTCCTCGCGGGCGACGCCCGGGCGACGACCCTCCTCGCGCGCGTCGCCCGCCTGCTCGACGACCGACGACCGCTCGTCAAGCCCGTTCCCTCGGCGTGGCCCGACACGAAGACCGAGACGACCCCCGACGGCACGACGACGTCGAGCACGATCCCCGTCGAGCTGGGGACGGTCGGCGAGGTGGCCCTCGAGGCGGCGAACCGTCTGTGCGCCACGACGCTGCCCGAGTGGGTGGCCTGGTGGTACGAGCCGGAGAAGGGCCCGCGCTTCGGCCGCGGCGCGGAGGGGACGCGCCTCCTGCGAGCCCTCCTCGCCGAGGACGCGAAGGCCGAGAAGGCGAAGGGGATGCGCGCCCTCGACGCGATCGAGGCCGTCCTCACCTCCCTCCGAGGCGGCGACGGCGATCCGGAGTCGGGCTGGAAGCTCGTGAGCGTCGCCTTCGACAAGGCCTGGACGATCACCGGATCCGTGGGCGGCCGGCCGATCCGACACACGGTCGCCGCCGACGGAAAGGCCCTGCGACGAGACGACTGAGCCACGCGCGCCCGCACGGCGCGGCGGGGGTCGGATCGGCCGCGAGCGCGGCAGGCCAGCTACGTGAACGTCTCGCCGACCGACTCGGCCGTCCATGCCGCTCGGGCGCGGCGACGGCGCAGCCGCATCCCATGAGCGAAGATCGCCAGGTTCAGGCCCGCCAGGCCGGCCATCACGAGGGCCTGCGCACCGCCGAGACCGAGGAACAGGCTCGCGGCCGCCAGGAGGAGCGCGAGCTGGGTCCAATCCCATGCGTAGGCCCATCGTGCGACCCGCCCCGCCCGCACGTCCGCCTCGCATCGGGCCGACGCCAGGACGCCCGAGCACACCGAAAGCATGAACAGGGACATGGCTTCGCGGGTCGAGAGCCAACGATCACTCCCGAACGGGCGGATCCAGCGGACGAGCTGAGCCGCCGCGTAGAGCAGCACCGTGAGCACGACGAGCATCCTCGCGGTGCGGACGGACATCGCGGGCTTCGGCCGTCCCAGCCTCAGCCCGTCGAGCCCGTCCGGCGCCCGTCGGCCCGTCGCACCTCCGAGCGCGGCCCGGCCGCCACCGCTGCGCCTCGGCGGGTGCGTACGTCCCGCGAAGGGCTCGCCCCTTCCCCCCCGCGCCCCCCCCTTCCCGGGCCCCTTCACGACCGGCGCTACCGGAGGGTGAGCGGGTCGGTGGAGAACGCGCGCTCGAGGTCGCCGGGCTCGAGGCCGAGGCCCTCGAGCGTGGCGCCGATCAGGAGGTCGAGGTTCTCGAACGCGTTCGTGTAGGTGTCGAAGAGGGAGGCCTGCGCCCAGACCTCGCGCGCGGCGCGGGCGTAGGCGACGAGCGCTTCCTCGTCGGGGCCCGCGACGAAGGCGGGCAGGCCCGCGATCTTGCGGAAGGCCTTCACCGCGGCCCAGCGCGTCCGCAGCTTGGCGGCCGTGTCGGAGGCGTCCCACCGGGCCTTGACGAGCAGCCAGAGGCGGGGCAGGCGGGCGTAGTGCCCGCGGACGAGCGCACCCGAGGCGTCCATCGCGGCGCGGAGGCGTGCCCGGACCGCCTGGCTCTGGCCCGCCGTCACCTGCTCGCCGTCGTTGCGCGCGACGCAGATCAGGAACGCGCCGAGCTCTTCCAAGGCGGCGACGGCGGCGACGGACACCGGCGGGGCGCCGGCGGTCGTGAAGGGCGTCGCGCGATCGGCGAGCGCGCGGCGCACCACGGACTTCCACGCGGCGGTGGGACGGGCCTCGACGCGGACGCCGAGCTCGCCGGAGAACGCGCCGAGGTCGGCACGGCCCGCGGCGTCGCCGGCCTGGGTCGCGCGCGCGAGGCGGGTCTTGCGATCGACGCAGCGCTCGAACCACGCCCGCTCGTCGGAGGCCATCTTGGGCCACGCGGTCTCGACGCCGTCGCGGAGCGCCTGCTCCTCGTCGGCGGGCAGCGCCGCGTCCACGCTCGCCTCGACGAGATCGACGAAGGCGTCCACGGTGCCGCGCAGCAGGGGGGCGCCGCCGGCGACGAGGACGTCGCTCGGGCTGCCCTCGCGGAAGCGGGGGTCGAACATGAGCCCCGGCCCCTGCGCTGCGGGCGAGGAGTTGCGCGGGGGCGTGGGCGGCGTGGGCGGGGCGGGTGGGTTC
>CAZJJQ010000737.1:0-2231 GCA_964546345.1 uncultured Planctomycetales bacterium | reverse complement strand
CCCCGCCGCCCCCGACCTTCCCCCCCCGCGGCCGCGACCCCCGACGCCTCCCCCGACGACGCCGGACGGCGGGCGCGCGTTCGGCGCCGGCCTCCGGTAGCGCGGGACGTCCGACGCCCCCCGCCATGGATACCGGCCTCCCTTCCCCCGCAGGCCTCGTGCTGGCGGGAGGACGGAGCACCCGGATGGGGCGCGACAAGGCGTCCCTGCCGTTCGGCGACCGCACGCTGCTGGCGCAGGTGGTACGGTCGTTGGCGGAGGCCGTCGGGGAGATCGTGGTGGTCGCCCGCCGGGACCAGGCGCTGCCCGACGTGGGTCCACTCCCGGAGGGCTTCAGGCTGCGCCGGGCGTACGACGAACGGGAAGGGCTAGGCCCGCTGGGGGGGCTCGTGCCGGGATTGCGGGCGCTCACGGCGCCGGTGGTGTTCGTCACCGGGTGCGACGCTCCGTTCCTGACGCCGGCGTTCGTCGGAGCCGTCCTCGACGCGCTCGGCGACGCGGACGCGGCGCTGCCGTTCGTCGGCGGGCGCGTCCATCCGCTGGCGGGAGCCTACCGCCGGGCGCCCGCGCTCGCGGCGGCCGAACGCCTGCTCGCGGCGGGACGGCTGCGCACTCAGGGGATCTTCGAGGCCGTCCGCGGCGTGCGCGTCCTGGAGGCGACGCTGCGCGCGGCGGACCCCGACCTGCGTTCCCTCGAGAACCTGAACGATCCGGCTGCCTACGAGGCCGCCCTCCGCCGCTAGCTCGTCCCGTCGGAGGCCGTCGAGGGCCGCGTGCGGGCCGGCAGGGAAGGCCCCACCGGTCCCCGGTTCCTCATTCCGTCGGGGGCGGGAGGCCCGTAAGATGCGCCGCGCCCCGGAGGTCTCCCATGAGCCAGGCTGACGACGATCCGAACGGTCCGAGCGACGTGCGCGCCCTGCGCATCTCGTTCCTGCTCGGCGTGGTGGCGGGCCTCGGCCACGGGATCCCCCGCTACGGGATGTTCTCCATCGGCAACGTGGGCATGGTCGGCCTCGGCATCATCGTCGTCGTGGGCCTGCACGCGGCGCTCATCGCGCTGCTCCCCCCGCGCGGCAAGGGTACGGAAGGCGCCGAGTAGCGCCCGCCGTCGGGGCGTCGGAGCCCGCGGGCGCGGACCCGGCCGGGCCCGCCGCGCCGCTACCCCATCCCCCCGCGAAGGGGGCGCCCGCCGAGCACGTGGAAGTGCAGGTGCGGCACGGTCTGCCCCGCGCCGGCGCCCGAGTTCGTCACGACGCGGAACGCGTCCCCGACGCCCCCCGCCTTCGCGACCTGGTGCGCGACGAGCAGGCAGTGCCCGAGCAGCGCCTCGTCGTCGCGCTGGGCGTCCGCCAGCGAAGGGATCGCCTTGCGGGGGATCACCAGGGCATGGAACGGGGCCTGCGGGTGGATGTCGGCGATGACGATGCACCGCTCGTCCTCGTGGAGGCGCTTGGAGGGCACCTCGCCCCGCAGGATCTTCCCGAAGATCGTGTCGGCCATGGTCGGCTCCTCCCTCGATGCAGGGCCGGAGCGTACCGCTCAGGCCCTGGTGGGAGAGGCGGACCCTCCCCCACGTCGGCCTCGACACGAGGCCTCCCCCTCCTCGGCGCCTGACGGGCGCCGGAAGAGGCGGAAGCGGATTCTAGCGCGCCTGCTCACGCCCGCGGCGTGCGGCCGTGCGAGAGCGCGTCCGCCAGGATCGCCGCGTGGGACAGGCTCACGTCGCGCACGTCCGTGAGCAGGGTGATGGGGCCCTCCTTCGCCAGGAAGCGGAGGCGGGTGACGAGCTCGGCCTTCGCGGTGCCCTTGAGCTCGGACAGGTAGCGACGGCGGAAGCCCCGCACCCGGGCGGGCACCTCGCCGTACGCCTCGCGCAGCGGCTTGCTCGGCGCCACGCCGGGCACCCAGTCGGAGACCTCGAGGGCCTCGCGGTCCACGCCGCGGGGCCAGGTCTCGTCCACGTAGACGCGTGCGCCGTCGTCCTCGCGCACGGGGTCGCGCAGGCGACGCACGCGCACCCGTCCCACGAGGAGGTCGGTGCGCGGGCCGCGATGGCGCCCGTGGGCCAGGTCGTCTCCCGTCGCCTTGGCTTTCGGCCGCCGGAGGGCGTCCACCACGCGGGAGGCGTCGCGCGAGGTGCGCACGATCAGGCGCCGCCAGCCCTCGGCCGAGAGCCGGCGGTCCGGGTGAGGGCTGCCGAGGCGGCGCAGCTTGACCGGCGCGCCGGCGCC
>CAZJJQ010000736.1:0-2235 GCA_964546345.1 uncultured Planctomycetales bacterium | reverse complement strand
GCTCGTGACGGGTGATCCGCGGCACCAGGCGGTCGAGGAGCGCCGCCATCATGCGGGCGTCGCCTTCGAGGGCCCGTTGCACCAGCGCGGCCGCGATCGCCTCGGCGTGCTCCACCACGGCCCGCGCCAGGGCCTCCTCGAAGAGCTTTCGATGGGAGGGCCTCCCCTTCGGGTTGCCCGAGACGCCCTTCGGCCACGGCGGCCGCAGGTTCGCCCGCCCCGTTGTTTGCCCGGTGTGTACCACCGGGACGGGATCGGTCGTCGTCGTGTCGTTCGGCATGGTGCCCTCCTTCTCGGCCTCATCGGTACACCTCGCGCCGGTGTCCGATGCGAACCACCAGCACGGTGAGCACGTCATCCTCGATCGCGTAGACCACGCGGTAGTCGCCGACGCGCAGGCGGTAGTAGCCCTCGCTGCCGTGCATCTTCACGACGCCCGCCGGGCGCGGCATCGCCGCAAGAGCGTCGATCGCGCGACGGATGCGCTCCTGCGGCTCGCGGGCGAGCCCTGCCAGGGCGCGCCGGGCAGCGGGGCGTAGCTCGATCCGGTAGGTGCGCTCGGGCGTCAGAGCCCCAGCTCCGCCTTCACCTTCTCCCACGGGATGCTCTCGCCAGGCTCGGCCAGCGCCTTGCGCGCCTCCTCGAGGTCGATCCGCTCTTCGAGGTCTTCGAGGAAGGCGAGATCCTCGGCCGTCACGAGCGCCGCCACGGGCTTGCCGTTGCGCGTGAGGGTCACGCGGTCGCGGTCCTTCTCGACGCTCTCGACGGTCGCCCCGAGGGCCTTCTGCGCCTCCGCAACGCTCATCCTGCGCATGGCCGTCTCCCTGCCCCTCTCGGGCGTCAGGATACGTCTCGGCAGTCCCGAGGGCGAGGAGAAGGGCCGGAGCGCTCACCGGCCGCGCGAAGGCGGCGCCGCAGCGCTGGCAAACGACGTGCTCCGTATCGAGCGAAGCCTTCGGCCGCCACGCCGCGAGCAGGTCGCCCGTGAGCCCCGGCAGGAGCGCCACCTTGCCGGCGTAGACACCCTCGAGCGTCGCACGCCAGCTCTCGCGCCATGCGTCGAACTCGCGTTCGCGCGTCATCAGCAGGCACTCCAGCGTTGCCGCGTCGCGCACGAACTTCGCCGCCTCCCGGCCGCCCGGCGCCCCGCCGTGCGCGGCGAAGCGCTCGCGGGCCCGGGCGAGCGAGGCTCGCCAGTCGGCCTCCAGCTCGGCATGCGGCGAGCCGGGGACCGGGGCGAGGGCGTCGGCCGACAGGATCACGGGCCCTTCGCCCGGTCGAGGCGGCTCCGGCAGATCGCGCGGCGCGGGCGGCGCGAGGGGCTCGGGCTCTGTGGCCTCGCCCTCACTTGGCAGCGGCACCTCGAAGGAGCCGGACGCGCGGACCTCTCCTTCTTCCCCGGTGAGACGGGTGAGACGGTGAGACGCTGGCGCTCCCGCTTGCAGAATCGAGGGGTTAGCGCTCTCGGACCGTCTCACCGGTCTCTCACCCGTACGGTGAGACAGGGTGAGAAGCCCGGTGCCTGCGGCCACCTCACCCGCCGTCTCACCCGTCTCACCCACGGCCTCACCCGTCGGGTGAGACGGCCCGGAGGGCGTAAGTACCCGATCTTGAAAGGGC
Source organism: uncultured Planctomycetales bacterium (assembly GCA_964546345.1). Classification (GTDB taxonomy): domain Bacteria; phylum Planctomycetota; class PLA2; order PLA2; family JAEUHO01; genus JAYTCP01. The sequence continues at coordinate 615 of CAZJJQ010000736.1, read as the reverse complement.
TCCTCGGCTCCTCTCACCGTCTCACCGGTCTCACCCTGTTTTCCGAGAGCGGCGGCGCGAAAGCGCAAGAACGGGTCGCGAGCAGCGTCAGTCACGGTCCTCCTCCCCGTCGAGCCTGGACAGGTCGGAGCCGCCGACGATCTCATGCGGGAAGACGTACACCCGCGACGAGCGCTCGAGCCCCGGCAGGTAGCGTGACTGCGCCGGCCGGCCGTCCCGCCCCGGAATGATCCACCGCCGCCGGACCAGCTCGGCGACGAGAGCCCGTGCGTCGAAGCCCCGCGCGATCTCCGCGCGGAAGGTCGGCACCGTGACGAGGTACGCGAGCCCGTCGACGCGCCCATCGACGCGCTCGACCGCGCCGCCGATCCATCCTGCGCGGTCGCGCGGCGTCTCCCTTCGCGGGTCGCCGACCGCCTCGAACCGCGAGTTTCCGTACCTCTCGAAGAAGGCCCGGACCTGCTCGCACCCCGCCTCGATCTCGCCCGGGCCAGCCGTCCCGCGCTCGCGCAGCCAGTCCGCGTAGCAGCGCGCGGCGCCGCGCTCAGCCTCGCCCGCCGCCCACGGCAGGATGCCGAGCGCCGTCGCCAGCTCGCCCGCAGCGGCCACCAGCGC
>CAZJJQ010000735.1:0-2235 GCA_964546345.1 uncultured Planctomycetales bacterium | reverse complement strand
AAACAAGGCCCGGCTCGAGCTCGGCCGGGCCTTGAACGGAGGCAAGGGCAACAAGCCCTGGTCGCCGCCCTTCGATGGGAATCGGCACAGACGACGACCGCGTTCCCTCGGGTGGTCTAGGTCCGAGAGACGATTCCAGAGTAGCCCCAGGTGCAGCGGGCGCAAGGGTGAGGTTGCGCCCGCGCGTAGGATGGCGCGCCCGCCCGCGGCAGGTGACCGTCGGCGGCCGGAGCCTGCTCCCCCGTGAACGTCCCCGCCATCCGCGTCCGAGGCGCCCGGCAGCACAACCTGCGCGGCGTGGACGTGGACTTCCCGCTCGGCCGTCTGACCGTCGTCACCGGGGTGTCCGGATCCGGCAAGTCCTCCCTGGCGTTCGACACCCTCTACGCCGAGGGGCAGCGGCGCTACGTCGAGACGTTCTCCGCGTACGCCCGGCAGTTCCTCGATCGCATGGACCGCCCGTCGGTGGACGCCGTCGAGGGGATCCCCCCGGCGATCGCCATCGACCGCACGAACGCCGTGCGAACCAGCCGCTCGACCGTCGGCACCCTCACCGAGCTCCTCGATCACCTCAAGCTCCTGTGGGCGAAGGTGGCCCGCCTCGACTGCCCCGCCTGCGGTCGCCCGGTCCGTCGGGACGACGCCCCCTCCATCGCCGACGACCTCCAGGCGCTCCCCACCGGAGCCCGCTACGTCCTTTGGTTTCCGCTGTCCCTGGGGGACGGGCGCACCCGGGCCGATGCGGCCGCCGACCTCGCCGCCGCGGGCTTCACCCGCATCCTCGATGACGACGTCACCGTGGACGTCGCCCCCCACGGCGCGAACCTCCCCCCGAACGGCACCCTGCGGGTCGTCGTGGACCGCCTTGCCGCCGGCCGCGTCGAGCGTCCCCGGCTCGTGGACTCCATCGAGACCGGCCTCCGCGCGGGCGCCGGCCGCCTCGGCGCCCGGGTCCTCTCCGCCGACGGCGTCCCCGCCGCGGACCACCTCTGGTCCGACGGCCTCCACTGCGCGTACTGCGACCGCGTCTTCCGCGACCCGACGCCGAACCTCTTCTCCTTCAACAGCCCCCTCGGCGCCTGTCCGACCTGCCACGGCTTCGGTCGCACGGTCGGCCTCGACTGGGACCTCGTGATCCCCGCGCCGGTCCGCACGCTGCGCGGCGGGGCCATCGCCCCCCTCGAGACTCCCTCCGCCTCGGACACGAAGGCCGAGATGCTCGCGTGGTGCCGGCGGGCCGGCATCCCCGTGGACGTCCCCTGGCGCGACCTCCCCGAGGCCGCCCGCACCCGCATCCTTCGCGGCGACGCCGGCTGGGACGGCGTGGACGGCTACTTCCGCTGGCTCGAGTCGAAGCTCTACAAGGTCCACGTCCGTGTCTTCCTCTCCCGCTATCGCGGCTACCCCGTCTGCGCCGACTGCGGTGGCGGCCGGCTGGCCGAGGAGGGGCGCTCCTGGCGGATCGCCGGGCGGTCGCTCCCCGAGGTCTGCGCGATGTCGGTGGCCGACGCGCGGCGGTTCTTCGACGGGATCCCCCCCGTCGGCCCCGGCACGGGGGGCGCCGCCGGGACGGGGCCGGGGACGGGGACGGGATCCCCGTCGGGAAGGGGGGGGGCGGCGGGGGCCGGGCCCGCGGCGACCCGAGGGCTGGGGGGCGCGGCGGTCGGCGTCCCTCCCTCCCCCGCGCCCCCTTCCTCCAGAGCCCCTTCCCCGCCGACGTCCCCGGCGGGGGGCCGCCCCGCGGACGGTGGTCCGGCCCCAGCACCGGCCCGCAGGACCTCGCGACGTCTCTCCCCCGCGGAGGCCATCCTCGCGGAGGTGCGGCTGCGGCTCGAGGTGCTCGAGGCCTCCGGGCTCGGCTATCTCACGCTCGACCGCCAGGCGCGCACGCTCTCGGGCGGAGAGGCGCAGCGCGTGCACCTGACGACCGCGCTGGGCACCCAGCTCGTGGGCGCGCTGTACGTGCTCGACGAGCCGAGCGTCGGCCTCCATCCGCGCGACAACGCGCGGCTCGTGCGGATCCTCCGGCGCCTGCGGGACGTGGGGAACACCGTGGTCGTCGTCGAGCACGACCCCGCGATCCTGCACGCTGCCGATCACCTGGTGGACATGGGGCCGGCGGCCGGCGAACGGGGCGGGCGCGTCGTGGCCGTGGGGTCGCCGGCCGAGGTGATGCGCGACGAGGCGAGCGTCACCGGCGCCTGGCTGGCGGGGCGGCGGCGGGTGCCGCGGCCC
>CAZJJQ010000734.1:797-2238 GCA_964546345.1 uncultured Planctomycetales bacterium | reverse complement strand
CCAGCTCGCCGCGCTCTACGCTCCGCCTGTCGTGGCGCCCGTCGTGGGCGCTGTGCGGACGTGGGCGGGTACCGCCATCGCCTCCCCCCCGGCGACGGCTGGGGACGCGCTGGCGTCGCTGCTTGAGGCCGTCGCCGGGCATGTGCCCGACCTGGACGTGGAGGCGGCCCCGGTCCCCGCTCCCGAGCCCGGCGCCGGTCGGGTCCGGCCTGTCGAGGTGGCGCCCCCTTTGGCCCCCGCGTCGGAGCCGATCCCCACGGACGTTCCGACGGACGATGCCGCGCCGGTGCCGGCGTGACGACGGAGCCGTTGCCGGACGGGGTCCAGGGCACGCCCCCGGAGCCTCGCCGCCCGGTGGCGGTACGGGTCCCCTCCCCCCGTGAGGCGGTTCCTCCGCTCCGTACGGTGGCGGTCGCGGTGTCGGGGATGGCAACGGCCCTCGGCGCGCTGTCTATTGTCGGGCTCCACGGGCTCCCCGTCGAGGCCCTGACGCCGGTGTGCCTGTGCATCGCCGGGTGCGTCGGAGGGTCAGCGTCGAAATCGATCGCCGAGCATCTATCGCGGGCGTATGTGGGTAGGCCGTAGCCATGGCGCGCGCCGACGAGGTTGGCGCCGTAGCCATCCCGACCGAGGTGCTGACGGCCCTCCTCTCCGCGCTCGGCGACGTCCAGCGCGCGGTAGGGGCGTCAGGCACGGCGGATGCGGCGGCGGCGGCGACGCAGTCCAGAGTCATCCAGGCCCTCCGGGCTGTCGAGCCGTACCTGCGCGAGCTGTCAGGCCGGCGTGACGCCGACCACCGCGCCGAGGTGGAGGCGGCCTACCAGCGCGGGCATGAAGATGGGCTCACGGCCGGGAAGGCGGAGGGCCACCGCGTCGGGCATGAGGCCGGGAAGCTCGCGGCGGCCGCTGAACGGCGGGGGATGATTGAGGCCCTCACCGCCCCCATCGCGACGTTTGCCAGTACGAAGGGCGGGGCCGCGCTGCTTGCCTCCGTCGCCCTCCCGCTGGCCGTCCTGCTACTCCGGGCGTGCGTGGTCGGCGGGCCGATCGCCGTCCCAGGGGCCGACATCCTACCCGCCATGACAGTGGAGGCGCCCGGTGGTCCGTAGCCCGACATCGCAAGATCACGAGTCATCCGGCGCGCACCTCGTCATTCAGGCCACGGGCGCGGCGAAGGTCGCAGCCGCGGCTCACCTCTCGGCGGTGCTGCGAATTCTACAGTCCTACATGCCCGCGCACCAGGACCGGCACCCGCCGGGGTCATCGTGGCCGGGCAAAACATGAGGTACAATGGGCGTCAATATCGTCAATAACATGTTCGGTCCGCACGCGCCCGAGGGCGGCGCCTTCACGGGCTACCGCTACATGCTCGTCAAAGGCACGGCGCAAGCCATGGTCCGGCTTGACGAGTCCCCCGACTGTACGGCGGCACAGAAGGCGA
>CAZJJQ010000734.1:0-787 GCA_964546345.1 uncultured Planctomycetales bacterium | reverse complement strand
GGGGACGATACCACCTCCGTTGTCAACAAGATATCACCGGACTGCACAAAGCTAGAGCGGAACGAGATCATTGCGGCGGCGGTAGTGTCGCAGAGCGCCTTCAACGCAAAAATCGGCAGCGTGTACGGGACGTGGGCCGGCGACCTGACCGGGAGTCAGAAGGAAGACCTACGAACGGCTGCGCTGGCCTACTGACGACGATCCGTGAGCTTGTGCATGTCCTCGGTCACCGACCGTACAACGTGCATGGCGCCCTGGACGGTGTAGCCGGCTCCGTCCAGGGCCGCGGCTGCACTGATCAGAGCATCAGCGGCCGACATGTCATCGGTCGCGGCCGCCGCCCTACGCGCCATCCGGGCGGCCTCCCGGATGACAGACGCCTGGATCAACAGGTGACCGAGGCTCGACAGCGTCGCGGTTGCGTAGGCGATGCGGAGAGCTTCCGGCATGGCCTATCGTAGCACGGTTGGGGGCGTTGTCAGCCTACCGGGCGCGGGCGGGCGACGGACCTGGGGTGGTGGAAGGGGGGGGGTAGCTATCCGCCCTTCCGCGTCAGGGCCAATCGTCCGGCAAGAGCGGGTCAGCCTTGAGTATCTCGCGCAACACGTAAGCGTAATCGCTCTCGCGCGCCTGTAGCTCTTGCTCCGTTGGCACGTAGACCGTATCAATGACGCGGTACTCCTGCCGTCCGTCAACGATGATGGCGCACTCCCGACCGCGCGCGTATGGTCGGCCTCCGCTGATGCGATCACCCTCGAAGGGGCGCCAGTCGCCGAAGATGACGCCA
>CAZJJQ010000733.1:0-2239 GCA_964546345.1 uncultured Planctomycetales bacterium | reverse complement strand
CGAGCTTGACGAACGCCTCGTGGATGAGGGCCGTCGTCTGCAGCGAGTCGCGCTCCCTTCCGTGCCGGGCGAACACGCGCCCCGCCGCGGCGCCGATCTCGTCGTAGAGCGCGGCGTACACCCGGCGCCGCGCATCCTCGTCCCCCGCGGCCATCTGCCGAGGTGTCCGCGTGACGCCGCCCACGGGGTCGTCCGTCTCGCCCACGATGACGGCGCCCTCCAGACGGGGGCGAACTGTTCGGAGGACGCCCCCCCGGTAAGAGCCGGCTCTCCGGGGGGCGATGGGGGGGGCGACGCAAGGCGACATCCGACGGGACTCCCGGGAGGTCGCCGCGCGACCCTCCCCCAGGAGGACGGAATCCAGACCCCGACCCCGCCACATGCAGAAGAAGAGAAGGAGAGCAGGCGCGGATCGCGGAGGTCGCAGGTCCGGAGATCCGGCTCGTCAGAGGCGCCGCGGAGGAGGGGGGCGGCGGGGGGTGGGGATCGAGAGATCCATTTCCCGCAGGTTCGCCACCCTCCCGCACCCTGAACTCCCCGCGCCCGCCGCACCCAACGGGGCCCCGCGGCCGCGCGCCGCCGGAGCCCGGGACGCGGCGACCGATCCCGCCACCGACCCGCCCCCCGGCGCCCCCCTCCTCCTCTGCGGGATCCTGGCCCCCCGCTCCTCATCGTCCGGTTCGGCAGGTCCGCCGGTCCGCCACGCCCGCCGGACCGAGACCCGTCGCGCTCGTTGCTACTTGCTCGGGCCCGGCAGGGTCAGGGTCAGCTCCTCCGTGCCGCGGAGCACCTTCACCGGCACGTCGCGCCCCGCACGTCCCTTCGTCAGCGCGTAGAGGAGGACGTCCGTCTCGCGGGGCAGGTCGGTTTTCCCGTCGAACGCGAGGAGCACGTCGCCGACCTTGAAGCCGGCGCGTTTGGCGACGTCGTGGGGCGCGTACTGGCCCACGTGCGCGATGCGCAGGCCGAGCGCCGCCTTCGGCAGCCGTGCGGCGGCGGGGTCACCCGCGGGCAGGGGCGCGAGTTTCATGCCGCCGAGCGCCGTCCGACGCAGGCCCCACGTGGAGGCGCGCCAGGAGAGATCGTCCTTCCGGCGCCACCCTTCGCCGAGCCGCAGCGACAGCGTCTTCGTCTCGCCGCCGCGCGCGACGACGGCTTCGAGGGTCCCGCCGGCGGCGGGCGTGTGGTGGAGGACCCACTGGACGTCGGCGATCGAGAGCAACGGTTGCCCGTCGAGCGAGCGCAGGACGTCGCCCGGCCGGAAGCCCGCGGCGTCCGCCGCCGAGCCTTCGTCCACGCGCAGCACGGTCGCGCGCTCCTTGGGGTCGAGGATGAGGCCGATCGCCTTCGGGTGCGGGTACGGGAGCAGGACCTGCTCGGGCAGCCTTCCGCCCTTCCCGAGCAGATAGGCGCGCTCCGCCTCGCCGACCATGTGGCAGTGGATGCAGCTCGGGACGAGCTTGTCGCCCTCCGCGAGCCGGCTCGAGTACCTCTCCTTGAGCGAGGGGAAGCGCTCGGGGGTCGCGAACGGCGGCGGCGGTCCCTGCTTCCGCGGGAGCGCGGCCCTCCCCTCCGGCGAACCATCGTGGAGGGCGAGCGCGCCTTCGAGGGCCTTCGAGAGGCCCTCGATCGAGACGTCGGCCGCCCACTCCGTGCGGTCGGAGCGCGTGCCGTACCGGCCGTAGATCGTGCCGTCGGCGCGGAGGAAGAACACCGCGAAGGACTGGTCGGTGTCGAACTGGAAGCGCGCGAGGTCGAGCCCGTTCGTGGTGATGAGCCGCACGCGCACGAACCGCTCGAGCAGGGGGCGCACCCGTGTGTCCTTGTCCACCAGCTCGTCGTCGAGCTTCACGCACTCCTCGCACGGCACGCACCGCAGGGCCACGACGAGCGGCTTGCCCGTGCGCTCCGCCTCGGCCTGACCCTTCGCCAGGTCGTTGTAGATCCAGAACCCCTCCGCCTCGACGCGCGCCCGGTCGCCGCGCACCTTCTCCTCCCGGCTCTCCTTCGCCGTCGCGACGGCCGCCGAGAGTGCGAACACGAGGAGGATCACCGGGGATAGGCGCATGCGGAGAGGGTAGCGCGCGGGCCTCTCCTCGGGAATCGCGACGCTCGTGCGTCCCCTCACCGGGCGCGGATGCTCCCCGTCGGTCGCGGGAGGCGCTGGGGGTCTCCCCGGCGGTGCAGGGGGAGGTAGGCTCGCGTGATGCGCGCGACGCGCGACGAGGTGAAACGTGGA
>CAZJJQ010000732.1:0-2242 GCA_964546345.1 uncultured Planctomycetales bacterium | reverse complement strand
GCGGGGGCGGACGGGCCGCTCCGCTTCTCGGCCGCGCGGCCGTTGCGGCCCGCCTCGCTCGCGCGCACGAAGCCCACGAGCTCGGCGATCAGCGGGTCCCCCGCGTGCTCGACGAGCAGACGCTCCATCGCGACGCGGGCCGGCTCGCGATCGCTCACGAAGATGGCGTGGATCGCGTCCTTCAATCGCGACACGGCGTCGGCGGCGATGCCCGCGCGGCGCATCCCGACGACGTTGGCCCCGCGGATGCGCACCGGGTGGCCCTCGGAGATGGAGAACGGGGGGATGTCGCGGGTGATGCGCGTCAGGCCGCCCACGTAGGCCAGGCGGCCGATCGTCGTGAAGTGGTGGCACGCGGCGGCGCCGTTCATGATCGCGCGGTCGCCGACGGTCACGTGGCCCGCCAGGAGGACGTGGTTCGCGAGGATCACCCCGTCGCCGATCCGCCCGTCGTGCGCGACGTGCGAGCCCACCATGAACAGGCCGTCGCTCCCGACGGTGGTGACCCCGCCGCCCTTCACCGTCCCGGGGTGGAAGGTCACGTGCTCGCGGATCTGGTTGCGGTGCCCGACCACGAGCCGCGTCCGCGCGTCGCCGTGCTTGAGGTCCTGCGGCGCCGCCCCGAGGACCGCGCCGGGCCACACGACGTTGCCCTCGCCGAGCGTGGTGTCGCCGAGGAGGGTCACGTGGGGCTTGAGCACCGTCCGCGCGCCGAGCCGGACGGGGCCCTCGACGACGCAGTACGCCCCGATCTCGACGTCCTCGCCGAGCTCGGCCGCCGGGTCCACGATCGCCGTGGGGTGGATCCGCCTCATGCGCGCATGTCCTCCGTCATCGCGAAGTTGAGGCGGGCCTCGGCGGCGAGCCGCCCCGCCACCTCCGCCTTGCACTGGATGCGTCCCCGCCCGGCCGTCAGCCGCAGCGTCTCGGCCTCGAGCCGCAGCTGGTCGCCGGGCACGACGGCCCGGCGGAACTTCACCCGGTCGATCGACAGCAGCACGGGGAGGCGCCCCGTCAGCTCGAGCTTGCGCAGCAGGAGCAGGCCGCCGAGCTGGGCCATCGCCTCGACGATCATCACCCCCGGCATGATGGGCTGCTCGGGGTAGTGCCCGCCGAAGAAGGGCTCGTTCACCGTCACGTTCTTGACGCCCACCGCGCGCTGGAAGCCGTGGATCTCGATGACCCGGTCCACCATCAGCATGGGGTAGCGATGGGGCAGGATGCGGCGGATCTGCATGTGGTCGAGGCCGGAGGGCCGCTGGAGGCGCCCCTCGACCTCGCGCTGGCGCACGGCCTCGACGATGCGGGACACGAGCGCCAGGTTCGCCGCGTGCCCCGTCCGGTGCGCGTGGACGTGGCCGCGGAGGTCGGCCCCGGCCAGGAAGAGGTCGCCGAGCAGGTCGAGGACCTTGTGCCGGGCGAACTCGTCGGGCCAGCGCGGGGTGTTGTCCACGACCCCGGTGGTCCCGACGATCAGGGTGTTCTGGTGCGTGGCCCCCTGGCCCAGCCCCTTCTCGCGCAGGGCCGCGGCCTCGGACTCGAGCACGAAGGTCCGGGCGGGCGCGATCTCGCGCAGGAACGTGTCGGCGTCCACGGCGAACGTGACGTGCTGGACCCCGAGGAAGGGGTGCGGCCGGTAGTCGAGGGTGTAGGAGACCTTGAAGCCGCGGTCGTCGGGGAAGGCGACGAGCGAGATGTCCTGTCCCGCGGCGACGGCGACGGGCTCGTCCACGACGATCTCGCGGCGGGGCACCTTGAGGTCCACCGGCCCCAGGGAGAGGAGCAGATCCGCGAACGGCTTCGCGGAGCCGTCCATGCCGGGGAGCTCGGCCGCCGAGACGAGGACCTCGAGGTCGTCGATCCCGAGGGCCGTGCAGCAGGCGAGCAGGTGCTCGACCGTGTGGACCTCGGCGCCTCGCTCCCCCACGAGCGCCGTGCGGCGCTCGCGCGTCGAGAGGTGCGCGGCGTCGGCGGGGATGCGGGGCGCGCCCGGCAGGTCGGTGCGCACGAAGACGACCCCCGCGTCGGCGGGCGCCGGCCGGATGCGGACCTCGACCTCGGCGCCCGAGTGGAGCGCCACGCCGCGGAGGCTGCCTTCGCGCTGGACCGACCTCTGGTTGCGGGGCATGGGATCCCGCGAGGCCGACGGGCCTCGGCGGGACGCTCGTTCAGCGCATGCCCGGGTTGGACGGGGGCGGCAGGGAGCCGGGCGCGGGCGTGGGCGCCGGGGTCGGCGGGACCG
>CAZJJQ010000731.1:0-2245 GCA_964546345.1 uncultured Planctomycetales bacterium | reverse complement strand
TTGCGTGATGATCGAAAGGAGCCCATCACGCGGCGCTCCTATCACTTGAAATAATTGTTGACCGCTTCGACCAATCCGGCGATAGTGTGCTGCTGCGGCGTCAGGCTCACATGGAAGCCATATTCCCGTGCCGCGGCCGCGGTCAACGGGCCCCCGCGAGGCGCTTGGCCTCGATGCGACGGGCGCGGAAGGCGCCCCAGAGCGCCGCGCCGATGGCCCCCGCGAGCACGGAGTGCTCGTGGGCGCGGATCTCCATCTTCTGCTTCATCTCGACGGACCCCTCGCGCATGGAGGCCATGATGCCCTTGTCGGCGGCGAGGCCCCCGGTCACGAGCACCACGGGAGGGGCGCCGGCCGACGCGAGGAGGCGCAGGCAGCGGCCGGCCATGGAGTCGTGGATGCCCTTCAGGATGTTCGGCGTCGAGATGCCCCGCGAGACCATGTTGATGACGTCGGTCTCGGCGAGCACGGCGCAGATCGACGAGCACTTCTCCGCGTTGTCGGCCTGGAGCGAGAGCGTCCCGATCTCCTCGAGGGTCACGCCGAGGTAGCGGCAGATGTTCTCGAGGAACTGCCCGGAGCCCGACGCGCACTGGGAGGTCATGCGATAGCCGAGCACCTTGCCGCGCCCGTCCATCAGGATCGCGCGGGTGTGCAGGGCCCCCACGTCGAGGGCGGCGCGGGCCTCGGGATCGAGGAACAGCGCCCCGCGGGCGTGGGTGGTCATGCCGTAGAAGTGGCCCGTGCGCCAGGCGACGTTCTCGCCCTCGCCGGTGGTGGCGACGTAGGCCACCTCGTCGGGTCGCATCCCGACGTCGCGCAGGAGGTCGTCGAACGCCCCCTTGGCCACCGCGGAGGGGTCGCGACGGCGGATGCGCTCGGAGCGGCCGCCGAGCAGGCGCGCGCCCCCGGGGGCGTCCTCCATGAGCACGACCTTCACCGCGGAGGAGCCGACGTCGATGCCGGCGGCGCGGACGGTCCCGTTCGGATCAATGGGCATGGCTGCTCTCCGGCGTGGTCGTCCCGACGGAGGCGAGCTCGGCCGCCGCCCCCGTCCGATCGTGATGCTCCCGCCACGCGAACAGCGCGGCGCCCAGCGCCCCCGTGTAGATCGAGTCGGGGGAGATGTTCATCTTCACCTCGCCGTAGTTCTCGGCGATCAGGTCCTTCAGCGCCTGCACGGCCGCGGGATTCTTCGCCACGCCGCCCGTGAAGGTGAACTCGGCCTTCACGCCGCCCGACCGGGCGAGCAGCGACATCGCGCGCAGCACGATGGCGCGGTGGAGCCCCGAGAGGATGTCCTCGCGCTTCTCCCCCAGCGACAGGCGCTCGCGCAGCTCGGCGCCCGCGAACACGGTGCACGTCGAGTTGATGCGCACCGACCGGGTCGAGGTCTGGGCGAGGGGCCCGAGCTCGTGGAGGCCGAGGCTCATCTCGTCGGCGATGTAGCCGAGGTAGCGGCCGCAGCCGGCCGCGCAGCGGTCGTTCATCTGGAACGAGGTGACGATGCCGTGCTCGTCCACCTGGATGGCCTTCGTGTCCTGCCCGCCGATGTCGAGCACCGTGCGGGTGAGCGGGAACATCGCGTGGGCGCCGAGCCCGTGGCAGAGGATCTCCGAGCGGATGCGCTCCTTGGGGAACGGGAGCCGCTGGCGGCCGTATCCCGTGCCGATGGCCGTCACCTGGTCGAGGACGACCGCCGTGGCGCGGTCCACCGCGGTGCGCAGAGCCGGCGGGGCGTCCCCCATGCCGTCGAGCGCGGCCTTCACCTGCTGCTCGAACGCGTCCTCCTCCCACGGCGTGTTCTCGACCTCGAGGATCGCCTTGTCGTAGAGGGCCGCCAGCGCGTCGATCCGCGTCCCGCCCTTGCGCGCGACCTCCTCCGCGTGGTGCGTGTACCGGCTGCCCGCCAGGTCGCGGAAGAAGTCGCTCTTGCGCGACGCCCCCGGCGCGAACAGGCCCGGCGCCTCGCCCTCCATCGCGGCCAGGATGCCGGCCACGTCGGGCCGGGCGGCCCCCGCCGCCCCCGTCATGTGCTTCTCGAGCACGCGTCCGAGGATCCGGAGCTGGCCGAGGTACTGCTGCATGCGGAAGCGCCGCTCGAGGTCCTGCGTCCAGGCGCGGACGTCCTCGGGCCGCGCGCCGTGCCGGGCGAGCTCGCCCGCGATCAGGCCGAAGCGCGTCGTGATGAGCGCCTCGGTGAGGGCGACCTTGCAGGCCAGGTCGTAGTTGCTGCGGCTGTTCG
>CAZJJQ010000730.1:0-2259 GCA_964546345.1 uncultured Planctomycetales bacterium | reverse complement strand
GGGGCGAGCCGCCGCGCGGCACGGGCTTCAGCGAGCAGCCCGCCCGTATCGACCGGTCCAACCCTAGAAGTCCTGCAACGAAGGGGCCCCGGCAGCCGAAGCCGCCGGGGCCGAGTCCGAACCGAGGGGACTTGTGAGATTAGGGATGTGGTGGAAGTTTTACTTGCTGGGCAAAACCCCGGTCCGGGACTGCGCTCGAAGAGGGGCGTCGCGTCGTCGGGCCCGCGTCGCGCTTCCTCGCTCACCGTCACCGTCGCGCGGCCCGCTCGGGCTCCCGCGTCGGCGCACCCTTATCGGCCCCGACCCCCGGACCCTGGAGTCGCTTTCGGACGACATCGTTCGTCGATGCGTGTCCACGAAACGGGACGCGCGGAAGGCCCCGCCGCGTCGCGTTTTCGCGACGCGCGCCCGTCGGATTCACTCGACGACCACCTGCCCCGCCGTCTCGAGCCCCGCGCGGATCGCGTCGTCGGGCGCGCTCCCGCGCGCGATCGACAGCACCGCGGGGACGCCCGAGCGCGACGCCGGCGCGAGGCGCAGGATCGCGCGTGCGCGCGGGAGCAGCGCGTCGAGGGCCTCGGGCGGCCGGGCGGTGATCCCGTCCTGCGTGAGCACCGCGAGGAACCGCTCGCCGTCGGGCGTCAGCTCGGGATCGCGCGCGAGCGCGCCCACGCCGGCGCCCAGCTCGACGAGGGCGACGGGCAGATCGAGCGCGCGCAGCGATGCGAGCGTCCGCAGGAGCTCGGTCCCCTCGACCGTGTCGAGACGCGGCACCGCGATCACGGCGAGGAAGAGCGTCACGGGAACGCCGTCCAGACCGTGGCGCCCGCGGCCGCCTCGAGCAGGAACGACGTCACGCTCGACCACGTGACCATCGACGGCACCTTCATCGGGTCGAGCTTGTTCGCCCGGGCGCTGCGGGCGCACATCGCCACCGGGATGCCGTCCGCCGTCCAGCTCGGGGGGCCGACGGTCCCGAGGTGGGAGAGCCCCCCCTCGGTCAGGAGGATGCGGACGGACCCCCCGGTCCGGGCCCGGGCCGTCGCCGCGGCGAGCAGCTCGGCCACCCCCGGCGTCCCGGGACCGGCAGCCAGGAGCAGCCGCAGGGGAGGGAGCGGTGCGGAGGAGAGGGGGGGCACGGGGGGGAGGGTACCCGTTCCCCGGGCGGGGGGAGGGGCCGCGCCGACGTGGTAGGTTCGCCCCCCCCGGTGGGTTGGAGCCGTCCCGAGGGTTCGGGCGGGCGCCGGGGCGGCGGCAGGGTCATGACGGACGAGGATCCGGATCTCGCGCTGATCCGGGACCTGTCTTCGGACGATCCCGCGGTACGCCGTCGTGCCCTGGGCGACCTGTACGAGCGGCACCAGGTCCGCGTCTACAACACCGCCTACCGGGTCCTCGGGTCGGCCTCGGAGGCCCAGGACGTCGCCCAGGAGGTCTTCCTCCAGATCGCGGACCGGATCAAGGGCTTCCGCGGGGATGCGAGCCTCACGTCCTGGGTCTACCGCATGACGGTGAACCTCGCGATCGACTGGCGGCGGCGCATCGCCCGGCGGCCGGTGCGCCCGCTCTCCGGACCCGGCGAGGGGGGCGAGATCGAGGTCTCCGACCCCGGCCGTGGCGGGGCCGAGCCGCTCGGGGACCCGACCGTGGTCGCGGAGCGGGCCGAGCGCGAGCGGCGGGTGCACGACGCCCTCGCGCGGCTCTCCCCCAAGCTGCGGGCGGTGGTGGTCCTGCGCTACTTCGAGAACCTCTCCTACGACGAGCTGGCCGCCGTGCTCCAGACGAGCATCGGCACCATCAAGAGCCGTCTCAACCGGGCGCACGCGGCGCTCGAGGGGCTGCTCGGCGCGGGCGGGGGAGCGGAGGGGTAGGGCGGCGCCCCCCCGCGCCCTACGCCATCACCGACATGGGGGCCGGGGACACGCCCACCTGCGACGCGGCGCCCGTGCGGGCGAGGGCCTCGCGCGCAGGGAGCCTGCCCGCGAGCAACGCGCGGTAGGCGTCGAGGATCGTCGTCGTCTCGGCCCGCGTCTCCCGCACGAGCTCGACCCGGAACCGGCGCACCCCCGCCGCGAGGAGCTCGGGCACGAGCGTCGCGGAGCTCGTCGGCTCGGCGTGGAACACCGTGTTCCGGCAGCCCACGTCCACGATCACCGGGTGCGCGCGCGCCTTCGCGTCGCGCAGGGAGACCCGGTGGCCCTCGCAGGGCCGGCCGCAGGTGCGGAAGTCCCTGCCCTGCGACAGGAGGTGGGAGTAGAT
>CAZJJQ010000729.1:0-2268 GCA_964546345.1 uncultured Planctomycetales bacterium | reverse complement strand
CCCGCGCGAGCATCTTCGCCCGCCAGTCGGCGCCGAGGCCCGGCACCGCCGCGAGGGCCCGGGCCCCCTCCATGTCGGAGGCGGTCTGCTTCACGACGAAAGCCCGCGCGATGGTCCATCCGGGGTTCGGTCGCGCGAGGAGACGCAGGGGATCGCCGGGCCGGATCGTGCCCTCGCGGCGGACGCGCACGTACCAGCCGGCGCGCGGGGGCGCCGAGACGCACGCGACCGCGTCGGGCATGCCGAGGTGCCGGGCGAGGGTCGAGCAGGGCCCGCGCGGGCAGGTGACCTCCACCTCCGTGGGCCCCACGGCCCACACGTCCCCGATGCAGACGTCCGCATCGGTCGGTCCCTCGACGGTCAGGTTCTCGCCGAAGCTGCCGGGGGGTAGCTCGCGGCGGAGGAGCACCGACACGACGCGCAGGGCCTCCGCGGAGACGAGCAGCAGCGCGCGTTCGGGCCCGCCGTGGAACTCGAGGTGCGCGATCTCGTCGCCGTCGAGGCCGAGGCGCCCGAGGCGCGCGCCCTCGGGGCGGGGCATCTTCGCGATGCCGGAGCGAAGGGCGCCACCGGGCCCGGGGACGGGAGCGATCTTGCCGGTCTGGACGGAGACGACGCGCATCCCCGGAGGATACCCGCGCCCGGCGGCCGGATCAGCGCCCGCCGACGAGCCGTCGCCAGGCGGCGGGAAGGTCCTCGGCGCGCCGGATCGGCGGGGAGCAGCCCCCATCGGTGCACAGGAAGATCGCGGGAGCGCCCTCCTTCCCGAGGAGTGCGCCGCCGCGCGCGCTCGGGGCGCCGGGCTCGAGCCGCTCCCGCGTGACGTGGGGCACGTCGAACGCGAGGGCGGCGGCCCACAGCGCGGCCGTCGCGGGGTCGTCCCTCCCCCCCACCACCGACACGTGCGCCCAGGGGAACAGGGCCTCCTCGACCGGCAGCAGGAGGAACGACGCACGCCAGGCGAAGCGCTCGGGCAGCCCGGGCTCCCCCGCCGCTGCGAGGGCGCGAAGGGCCTCCGTGCGCCAGCGGGCGTCGCCGGTGGCGGCGTGCAGGTGCAGGAGGAAACGCGCCGCGGTGGCGTTGCCCTCGAAGGGACGGAGGCGTTCACGCCAGACGCCGACGGCCGTCGGGTCCTCCGTCGTGTCGAAGAAGCCGCCCCGCGGGCCGTCGAGGAAACGGGCGAGGAGCACCTCGCCGAGCGCGACCGCCTCGTCCAGGTGGACCCGCTCCCCGGTGGCGTCGGCCAGGGCGAGGCAGGCGCGACCGAACGACACCGTGTCCCCGAGGTGGAGGACGCCCGCGTCGGTCGCGGCGTGCCGCAGGCCGCCTCCGGGATCGCGGTGGGTCGCGAGGACGGCCTCGGCGGCCGCGCGCGCCTGCGCGAGAGCGGTCGCGTCCCCCGTGGCGACGTAGAGGTCGCAGAGGGCCCCGATGGCCCAGCCGTTCTCCATCGCGTAGACCGCCCTGTCGATGCGCGGCAGACCGAGGGCCCGACGGCCGGCGTCGTCCCGCGCGAAGTAGACGGGGCCATCGACGAAGGGGACGTCGCCGTGGGACCCGAGGTCGGCGTCCTGGCTCGTGAAGAACGCGCCCGAGGGCGAACGGAGCATCCCGACGAGCCAACGACGCACCGCCTCGGCGTCGCGGATCCAGCGTCGGTCTCCCGTGAGCCGGAACGCCGACGCGAAGCACGAGATCGCCCCCGCGTTCACGGACATGATCTTCTCGTAGTGCGGCCGGTCCCAGACGCCGCCCTCCGAGTACTGGTACATGCCGCCCCACACCGGGTCGATCAGCCGCTCCCACGCGGCCAGCGTGCGCAGGGCCATCCCCCGCCAAGGGGCCGTGGGGGCGAGGCGCGCCTCGGTCAGGGCATGCATCAGCGCGGGCGCGAACGGGTACTTCTGCCCGAAGCCCCAGCCCCCCTGGGCCGGGTCCCAGGTGCGTGCGACGAGGGCCTCGAGGCGCCCGCGCAGCGGGACGAGGTCCACGGGCCCCGCCGATCCCGCGGCGGAGGGCGGCGTCGTGTCGATCAGCGTGCGACCCTGCGCGGCGGCGGCCTCCACCTCGTCGAGCACGGCGAGGAAGTCGTCGGGGCCGCGATAGCCCCGCAACGCCGTGATCGTGCGCGCCTGCGGCGTGAGGAAGATCGTCGCGGGCCACCGGTACTCGGCGTAGCGCTCCGCGAGGTCGGGGCGCGCGTCGGCGTCCACCTTCACGGCGAGGAAGCGCGCCTCGATGCGCCGCGCGACGCGCGGGTCGGCGAAG
>CAZJJQ010000728.1:0-2268 GCA_964546345.1 uncultured Planctomycetales bacterium | reverse complement strand
GCGGCGCGGGAGCGCCGGGCGCGGCCCCGGGCTTCCCGGCGACCGCGGAGGCCGCGGACGCTCCCCGCGGGTGCAGGCGGCGCAGCGTGCGGATCTTCCGGAGCACGGGCTCGCCGCCGAGGAGGCTGCCGTCGGTGCCGAAGGTGGGGCAGGCCACCGCGTCGAGGGCACCGGCGCCCAGCGCGTCGTAGACCCGCGCGAGGTTCCCCTCGATGGTGGCGGTGACCACGAGGATGGGGCACGGCGTGGCCTTCATGATGCGGCGCGTGGCCTCGACGCCGTCCATCACGGGCATCACGAGGTCCATGAGGACGAGGTCGGGGAGATCCGCCCGGCAGCGCTCGACCGCCGCCGCGCCGTCGGGGGCCGTCCACGCGAGCGTGCACTCCGGATCGCTCGCGAGGAGGCGGCGCAGCGCCTCCGTGGCGATCCGCAGGTCGTTGACGATGGCCACCCTCACGCGGGCTCCTCCTCGGGCTCGCCCACCAGGTCCACGACGCGGCCGATCCAGCTCTCCTCCTGGAACGAGCTCTTCGTGACGTACGCGTCGGCGCCGGCCTCGAGGCCCCGGAGGCGGTCCTCCTCGCGGTCCTTGTACGACACGATCATGACGGGGATGCGGCGGAGGCGCTCGTCCTGCTTGATGCGGCGCACCAGCTCGATGCCGTCCATGCGGGGCATGTCCACGTCGGAGACGACCAGCGCGTACGTCCCCGCGCGGACGGCGTTCCAGCCGTCCATGCCGTCCACCGCGACGTCCACGAGGAAGCCGCGGGCCGAGAGGAGCCCGCGCTCGACCTCCCGCACGGTGATCGAGTCGTCCACCACGAGGACGCGCTTGCGCGGCCGTGCCGCCTTCCCGTCCGCGGCGGCCGTGACGCGGATCGTGCGCATGCGCCCCTGGTGGAGCGAGACGTCCACCGAGCGGAGGAGGTCCTCGACGTCGAGGATCACGACGGGATCGCCCGCCTCGTCCACGGACACCGCGGAGACGTTGGCCACCTTCCCCAGCCGCGGGTCGAGGGGGCGCACCACGAGGTCCTGCTCGCCGAGGAACCGATCGACGGCGAGCCCGTAGAGGTGCTCCGAGGACGCGATGAGGATCACGGGGACCGGGCCCGCGACGCGGGCGGGCGCGGGGAGCCCGAGCACCTGGGCCGCGGGCACGAGGCCCACGGGCCGACCCTCGTAGGCGAACTGCTCGCGGCCCTCGATGGCGTGGATCTCCGCCGGATCGACGCGCAGCACGCGTTCGATGCGCGTCAGCGGGAACGCGTACGGCTCGCCCGCGATCTCGGCCAGCGCCGCCCGGACCACGGACCGCGTGATGGGCAGCGTCAGCACGAAGCGGATGCCCCGACCCGTCTCGCTCGTCACGGCGACCCGGCCGCCGAGCTCGCGTGCGGTCGTCTGCACGACGTCGAGGCCGACCCCGCGGCCCGAGATCTCCGTCACCGCCGACTTCGTGGAGAAGCCCGGCAGGAACAGGAACTCGAGGAGCTCGGCGTGCGAGAGGTCCTTCGCGATCTCCGCCGCGATCAGGCCCCTCTCGACCACCTTGCGCCGCAGCGCCTCGTCGTCGATGCCGCGGCCGTCGTCGGAGACCTCCACCTCGAGCAGACCCGCGCGGTGCCGCGCCTCGAGCAGGATGCGCGCTTCCGGCGGCTTCGACGCCGCGGCGCGCGCCTCCGGCGTCTCCACGCCGTGGTCGAGCGAGTTGCGCAGGAGGTGGTTGAGCGGCGCGTCGAGGCGTTCGAGCACGTCCCGGTCCACGAGCACGTCCTTGCCCTCGAGGTCGAGCCGGACGCGCTTGCCGAGCTCGCGGGAGAGGTCGCGGACGAGGCGGGGGAACCCGCCGAGGGCCTCGCCGAAGGGCCTCATGCGGCTCTCGAGCACCTCGCGGTACAGGCGGCCCGCGAGGTCCTCGCTGCGACGGGCGGCGCCCTCGATCGTGTCGAGCTGGTGCGCGACGGCCTGGCGGGCGGCCTGCACGGTCTCGCGCAGGGCGGACAGGGGTGCCGTCGATGCGTCCGCCAACGCCTCGACCTCGGCGTGCAGCCGGCGCGTCAGGCGCCGCAGCGTCTCGAGCTCGGCCGCGGCGGCGCCCAGCCGCCTGGCCTCGACGAGCGTCTCGCCGGCGTACGCGAGCATGTGGTTCAGGCCCGAGGCGCTGATCCGGACGACGGAGGCGTCCGCGTCGCCGGCGCCGGGCTTGCGGGGAGCCGAGGGCGGCGCGGCGCGGGCGGCCGGGGCGGGGGCGGCGCCCGG
>CAZJJQ010000727.1:0-2272 GCA_964546345.1 uncultured Planctomycetales bacterium | reverse complement strand
GGGCGCGCCGTCGCGGGCGCGCACGGGCCGCGGTGCTCCCGGGAGGGAGCGCGCGGCCCGTCTCCGTTGCAGGCGGACTCCGCCTCTCCGCGTCGGAGGGCCCCGGCCCCCCTGGCCCGGCAGGCTTGCCGGCCGCGCGCGCCGGGGGCCGGACGGTAGACTCCCCCCGTGGGGACGCCCCACCCGGAGGAGCCATGCCCGAGCTCGAGCCCGCCGCCGTCCTGCCCGCCTCCGTGGCGCCCCTGATCGCGGCGCTCGACGCCAACGTGCGGAAGGTGGTCCTCGGCAAGCCCGAGGTCGTGCGGCTCGTCCTCACGGGCCTCCTGGCCGGGGGCCACGTGCTCCTCGAGGACGTGCCCGGGGTCGGCAAGACGGTGCTCGCCAAGGCGGTGGCGCGCTCCATCGCCTGCGACTTCCGCCGGGTCCAGTTCACGCCCGACCTCCTGCCGAGCGACATCCTGGGCGTGTCGGTCTACGACCAACGCGCCGGCCAGTTCGAGTTCAAGCCGGGCCCCGTGTTCACCCACGTCCTGCTCGCCGACGAGATCAACCGGGCCACGCCGCGCACGCAGAGCGCGCTCCTCGAGGCGATGAACGACTTCTCCGTGAGCGTGGACCGCACCACGCATCCCCTGCCCTCACCGTTCCTCGTCATCGCGACCCAGAACCCCTACGAGTTCGAGGGCACCTACCCGCTGCCGGAGAGCCAGCTCGACCGCTTCCTCCTCCGCGTGCGCGTGGGCTACCCCGCCGTGGACGACGAGCGGGCCATCCTGCTCTCCCAGCGGGAGCGCCATCCCCTCGAGTCCCTCGGGAGCGTGGTCACGGGCGCCGACGTGCTGCGGATCCAGGCCGCGGTCCGCGCGGTGCGCGTCGAACGCAGCGTCCTCGACTACCTGCTCGCGATCGTGCGCGCGACGCGGGCGAGCAAGCACCTCTCCGTGGGCGCCAGCCCCCGCGGGTCGCTGTCGCTCTCCCGGGCGGTGCAGGCGTACGCCCTCCTCGAGGGGCGGGACTTCGTGATCCCCGACGACGTCAAGCGCCTCGGGGTCCCCGTGCTCGCCCATCGGGTGCTGGCCGCGGGCTTCTCCGGTGACGGCGGGAGCGACGAGCGGGAGAAGGTGATCGCCGACCTCCTCGACACCATCGAGGTCCCGATCTGACCTACGACGGAGGGAGATCTGCACGCGGCGCGTCGGGTCCCGGCGCCCCCTCGATCTCCACCCCGGATCCCGGCCCGGCTCGGCCTCCTCGTCCGGGGGCCGCCGTTCGCCGCGGCGCGGCTGCTCTCTGCCGCCTGCGGTGCGCCGCCCGCGTCGCGGACCCGCGGCTTTTCCGCGTCCTCGGGATCCTGCTCCCCGTCGCGGCGTCCGTGGTGTTTCATCGGAGGCGGCGCGACGCGCCGCCGGCGCCGCCGTGAAGCCCGCATGATCCCCGCACGCCCCCTCCGCCTGCGCACCCTGGCCGTCGCGCTCGTGCTCTCCTTCGGGGGCGCGGCGCACCTCCTCGCGCCTGCGACGCCCGCGCAGGCGGGCGAGGACGACCGGGCGAGCGTCCTCGACGTCGCTCGCGCCTTCCATCGCGCCGTGGACTCCGGCGACGCCGAGCGGGTCGCGGCGTTCGGCGCCACGGCCCGCGGCCCCTTCAGCGCGGCCGAACGCGCG
Organism: uncultured Planctomycetales bacterium; assembly: GCA_964546345.1. Taxonomy (GTDB): domain Bacteria; phylum Planctomycetota; class PLA2; order PLA2; family JAEUHO01; genus JAYTCP01. The sequence goes on along the minus strand of CAZJJQ010000727.1, from coordinate 608 downwards.
ATGGAGCTCGCCGGGTGCCAGGCATGCCTCGAGCGCTTGAAAGGCAAGGCCTGGGAGCTCGGCCAGGAGTACCCCGCCAAGGACGTCGAGGGGGCGTGGCGCCTCCAGGTGAAGGCCGGGGAGAGCCCGTACGTCCTCCTCACCGTGAAGCGCTTCGACGGCCGCTGGTACGTCCTCGGCGTGGACGACCTGGTCCCCGAGCTGTTCCTGCGGCGCGACCCTCCCGTCGTCGATCCGACCACCTCGGGGCCGACCGGCGAGTCGCCGAAGGCCGTGCTCGAGGCGGTCCTCTCCGCCGCGAGGCGCGAGGATCCCGACGGCAAGGCGTTCGCGGATCGCCTGCTCTGGCACCGCTACGGGCTGCGGACCTACGACGTCGATCTCGTCGGCCCGCTCCTCGAGATGCTCGCCCACGCGCGGGCGGCGAAGGCCCCGCCTCGCGTCGTCGAGACGCCCGTCGGCGGAGGGGGTGGCGACCGCCACGCGGTCCTGCGCGTCGAGCTCCCCGACCGGGCGTACGAGGTCCTGCTCGTCCACGAGTCGGCGTGGCTGCTGGTGCGCGCCTGGGACGCGCGGCCCGTGGCGCCGGCGCCGAAAGCGGCGGACGG
>CAZJJQ010000726.1:0-2272 GCA_964546345.1 uncultured Planctomycetales bacterium | reverse complement strand
GCCGCCCGGGCGGGGGGGGGGCGCGCGGCGCCCCCCCGCCCCCCCCGGGGGTCGGTCGGGGGGGGCGTCGGCGAGGGGGCCGAGGGCGGCGCCGCGGGCGCACGCGGGGACGGCGAGGCGGCCCCGGAAGACTCGACCGGCCGCGCGAGCGCGGCCGACGTGGCGCTCGACGGCCGCGTGATCGGCCGCCTGCACCTCGACGATCGCGTCCGGGCGTCGAGCGTCGGCGCCGTCGCGGCGCTGCGGCTCGCCGGAGTGGAGGTCTCGATCCTGTCGGGAGATGCGCCGTCCGCGGTGCGCGCGGTCGCGGCGACCCTTGGCGTGCCCGCCGCGGCGGCCCACGGCGGATGCCTGCCCGACGGCAAGGTGGAGGTGATCCGCGCCCTCCGCACCGCGACCCGCGGCCCCGTGGCGTTCGTGGGGGACGGCCTCAACGACGCGCCTGCGCTCGCCGCGGCCGACCTCGGCATCGCCGTGGGCTCGGGCACCGACCTCGCGCGCGAGACCGCCGACGTGAGCCTCCTCGGCGACGACCTGGGGCGGCTCCCGGGCCTCTTCCGGGCCGCGCGCCGCACGCGCAACGCCGTGCGCTGGAACCTGTTCTGGGCCTTCGTCTACAACGTCGCGGGCGTCGCGTTCGCCGTCGTCTCGCACCTCCCCCCGGTCTTCGCCGCGCTCGCCATGGTCGTCTCGAGCCTCTTCGTGATCGGCAACTCCGCCCGGTTGCGGACGGTCCTCGGCGACGACCTGGCGGCGCCCCCTCCGCTCCGTGCGGGCCTCGGCCCGCGATAGGATCCGGGGATGGTCCTCGCCATCGCGCTCGAGTGGATGCTGTTCTCCCTGTCCGCGCTCCTCGGCTTCGCCGCGTGGCTCGTCTACCTGTGGGCCGTGCGGGACGGTCAGTTCAAGGACATCGAGGCGAGCGCCGAGAAGGTCCTCGAGCAGGACGCGCGGGACTGACCGGAAACCCCGGCGGAGCGCTCCGGTGTCACGCCCCTCCCGGCGGGATGCCCCGACGCAGGTTGCGCACGCCCCGGACGAACAGCGCGCCGTAGTCGAGCGCCGCGAGGACGCTCGCGCCGGAGGCCGCCCAGAACAGCGTGTCGTGGAGGCCCGCGGCCTTGGGAAGCGCGTACCACGCGACGAACAGCGGGAAGAGGAGCGCGGTCGTCAGCTTCCCGAGCAGGCGTGAGGGCATGTGCCGGAACGCGTACCAACGTCGCGTGAGGGCGCCGTAGCCCGCCGCGAGCAGCACGGCGACGTCGCGCGAGAGGAGCAGCAGCCCCAGCGGCCCCTCGAGGTCGCCCTCCGCCACCCGGGTCCCGAGCGCGCTCAGGACGAACGCTTTGTCGGCGACGGCGTCGAGCAGGCCGCCGATCCACGAGGTCGCATGGAAGCGTCGCGCGATCCACCCGTCGAGGAGGTCGCTCAGGCCCCCGACGAGCAGGGTCCAGGGCCGCGCCGCCGCGTGCAGGAACGGGAAGACGCCGGCCAACGCGAGTCTCATCCCCGACAGCAGGTTCGGGACCGGGTGGATCCAGCCGGGGCCGATCGTGGACGGCGTCTCCATGGCCAGACCCTACACCCGGGAGCGCCTGCGTGCCCGCGGGGCCGTACGGCCTCCCGGGGACCCATGGGTGGCCTGCGAGCCCGGCATCGCGATCGGTGCGCGCCGCCGTCCCCTGGGCGCGGCCCGTTCGGCGCCACGTGGGGGGGACGCAACCGCACACCGAGGAGCGCCGTCGCGCGCGCGAGGACGAGGTCCCACTGGAACGCCGGGCCCGGATCCACCTTCTCCTCGCTCACGTGCCAATGGCCGAGCACGCCCTCGAAGCCGTCGCGCGCCGGGCCGGCGGGCAGCAGCGTGGGCAGCACGGCCCCGTCCGGGGCGCGCGGCGCCTGAAGCCGGCAGCGCGGGAGGACGCGCGAGAGCGCCGCGAGCAGGTGACCGAGCGCCTCGTACTGCTCGGAGGTGAAGTCGTACTGCTGGAGGCGCTTCCCGTGGATGTCGCCCGAGACCACGGCGGGGCGCGCCGGCTGGAACGTCGCGTCGGGCGCGAGCGCTCCCCGGCGTACGTCCGCGGGGATCGAGAGGCGGGTGCCCGCTGCGCTCTCGACGTACCAGCGGGCCAGCGCGGTCTTGTCGGCGAAGGCGCCGACGTTCGCGATCTCCACGCCCACGGAGCGGTCGTTGCTCGACCCCGCGTGCCACGCGCGCTCCGTCAGGTCGAGGGTCTGGTAGATAGTGCCGGCGAGGTCGAGCAGAAAGTGC
>CAZJJQ010000725.1:0-2280 GCA_964546345.1 uncultured Planctomycetales bacterium | reverse complement strand
CCGCGGCGCAGGGCGGGAGCCCGCGGCGCTGCGAGAAGCCGTACTCCACCTTCGCGCGCGAGCACGCGGTGAAGACCCGCGCCGCCAGCGCGGCGACCTCGCCGTAGGGCAGGAGCGCCCCGCGCGCCGACGGCGACACCCGCGAGGCCACCGGCAGCGCGAGGAGAAACCCCTTGGGCTTCGCGTTCTCGATGAGCCAGTGGAGGAAGGGCTCGAGGTCCCTCTCCGACCACCGGACGACGGGCATCACCACGTAGAGCTCGAGCTTCGATGCCGCCGCGCGCCGCACGCCCTCGATCGCCTCGGCGAAGGACCCCGGGTCCTGCATCACCTGGTCGTGCACCTTCGGCCGACCCCCGCCGAGGACGGCGAACACCTTCTCGACGCCCGCCTCCGCGAGGCGGTCGAGCACGCCCTCCGCGGCGAGCGAGCGGCCGTCGGTCTCCACGGAGAGCCCCGGGATCTTGCGGGCGCGGGCCTCGGCGACCAGGTCGAAGAAGCGCGGGTGCGCGAGGGGGCCGTCGCCGAAGACCAGACGTCGACAGCGGCGCGGGTTGACGGCGGCGAGGCCCGCGGCGAGGGACTCCCACGCGGCGGGCCGGATCGACTGGCGCCAGCGAGGGGCGGCGAAGCGATACTCCAGCGGCGCGCCGTGGAAGAGGTTCAGGCGGACCTCGGAGCTGTGCATGGGGTGGATCTTCGGGCAACGCGGCGCGGTGTCAACGCGCATCCCTTGTAGAGAATGCGCGTCAGGCGAGGGCGGCGCGGACGGTCTTCGCGGTGGCAGCCTGGGTGATCCAGCGGGTGAGGACGGCGTCGTCGGCGCATTCGTCGATGCGCTTCTCCTGCGCCGCGGTGGGCGAGAGCCCGCGCGAGGTGAACACCGCCCGGAGACCCGCGCGCAGACCCGCGCAGCGCCCGATGGCCTCCCCCCGGGCGAGCCCGCGCGCCTCTCCGCGCGCCTCTCCACGCTTCTCGCCGCGGTCTTCGCCGAGCTTGACGAGGTCTTCGATGATGACGGGCTCGAGGCCTTCCAGCTCCATCGCGTTCACCATGAGATCGTAACGCCCCTGCATGGCCGCGGCAATCACGGCCATGTGCCGTCGGTACCAGCTCGCGCGCCCTTCACGAAGCGCCTTCGCGACGCGGCCACAGAGCTCTTGCTCGGACCACGGCCCCCGGTCGGCGCCCGCGGCGAAGCAACGCCGTCCGCGGGTCGTCGACGAGCACCTCCGCGGGCACGCGGGGCATCACCACGGGGGTGACCCGCAGCGACAGGTCGCCGTGGGTCACGACGTCGAGGGCCTGCGACGGCGGCGGGTCGATGAGCCACGGGGCCACCGCCGCGAGCGCCGTCGCCAGTTCGTGACCCGCGCCGCTCGGTCGTGGGACCCTCCTCCGCACCGCATCCCGCCGTGCCCCCCCTCCCTCCCCTCCCCCAGCGCGCTCGCTGGCTCACCCGTGCGCCGCTCGACGAAGCTGGCGCCGTCCTCTCGTGGGTGAACCCCGCCCACCCGGGATACCCCTACCCCGAGGCCGCCGGGCTGTGGCTCCGCTTCGCCGCGTGGCACGGGGTCTCCGAAGCGCTCGTCGCGCCGGTGCGCGCGCGGCTCCGCGCAGACTGCGAGGGGGCGATGGCCGGGCGCGCGGGGCTCTCCTACGCCTTCGACACCGCGGTGGCCCTCGGCGGCCTCGCGGCGACGGGCGAGGTCGGCGCCGTGGAACAGCGGATGTTCGACGCGCTCCTCGTCGCCATCGACCAACGGCGCGCCGTGCGCGAGGACGCCCCCGCCGACCGCTGGAGCACGCGCTGGACGGGGCACCAGCTCAAGTCCATCGCGCCGCTCCGTCGCTACGCTTCGTCCACGGGCGACGGGCGCGCGCAGGAGGCCGCGGGCCGTCTCCTCCGCGACCTCCGCGGGGCCGATCCCCTCGACGGCGGCGATTTCTACACCCACGCCTTCTGCTATGCGGCCGAGGGCCTCCTCGCGGCGCAGGCCTGGGGCCTCGGGGACTTCGCGCGCGACCTCGACGCCCACGCCGCGACGCTCGCCTCGCTCCAGCGCGACGACGGCGCCCTCCCGGCGTTTCGACGCGGCGGCCCGGCGCGCGCCGCCGCCACCGCGCAGGCCGTCCGGCTCTGGGCCGCGGTCGACCGCGCGCGCCACGCGGGGGCCATCGCGCGGGCCCTCGACGCGCTCGCCGCCCTCGACGACGGCACCACCTACGTCACCCACGCCGGCAGCACCGTCACCCTGTCCCTCGACGCGATCGACGACC
>CAZJJQ010000724.1:0-2320 GCA_964546345.1 uncultured Planctomycetales bacterium | reverse complement strand
GGGCCTCGGTCGCCTCGGGGTCGGGCGTCGGAGCCGGCGTCGGCTCGGGGGCGGGCGGCTTGGGGGCGGGGGCGGGCGGCTTGGGGGAGGGGGCAGGGGCGGGGGCAGGGGCGGGAGCGGGTGCCGGAGCCGGTGCCGGAGCGGGCGGCTCCTCGGCCGCGGCTGTCGGCAGAAGTGCGGCGCATCCGAGCACGAAGCCGGCGACGCGCAGGAGCGCGAGCGCGGGAGGCGTGGCGACGGCGGGACGGAGCGTGGACATGGAGCACCTCGACCCGTGCGGAGGCCGCCCGCCCGCGGGAGCCCTTCGCGCACGACGGTCTAGGGTATCCGCGCACCGGGCGACCCCCGTCGGGAACCCGGGGGGCGGAAGTCCTCCCCCCGCCGCCCCCCTCCTCCTCTGCGCGGCCCCCGTTCCGCGTCGCCTACCTCCACGCCACGTGGAGGCCCGCGACGAAGATCGCGATCCAGAGCATCTGGGTCGCGCCCGCGCGCGCGGGGCGGATGCCGAGACGGGGACGGAGGACGGTGTCGAGGGCCTCCGCCGCCGTCGCGACGAAGGGGACGAGTCCCGCCCAGGGGGCGTGACCGAGGGCCGCCAGGGTCGTGGCGGCCGCGAGGCCCAGCGCGTGGAGGCCGAGGGTGGTGCGTCCGTGGCGGAGCCGTGTGGCGATGGGGGGCAGGGCCTTCCATCCGCCCTGTGCGAGCAGGAGGTACACGTTCGCGACGGCCGCGGCGATCCCGAGCGCGCAGAGGCCCCCGAGGATCCACCCGCGGGCGTCGAGGGCGCCCCCCGAGACCGCGTAGGCCGCGGGGGCCACCAGGGAGAGGAGCGCCGCGCCCCCGATCTGGACGAGCACCGCGCGCCGTTCGCTGCGGCGGGCCACGAGCGCGAGCTGAGCGGCCAACAGCGCACCCACGGGGGCGAGCACGAGGAGGATGCTCCCGTGCCCGCGCAGGACCAGGGCGAGGGCCGCCGCCCCGGACGCGAGGCCCAGCAGCACGATCCACACGAGCGCGGGGCGGAGGTCGTCCGGGCGCCGGCGACCCGTACGCGCTTTCACCGCGATCACCGCCGGCTGGTGGAGCAGGAAGCCGCACAGCACCGTGACGAAGAGGAGCGCCGTGTCGAGGCCCAGCCGGCCCCCGACGCCGGCGCCGACGACGAACGGCGCGAGCCACCAGGCCCAGCTGCCGTGCTCGGCCGGCACCACGAACGTCTTGCGCAGGAATCGGGGGCGGGCCATGGGGCGCCGAGCCTAGACGACGCGAACGTGCCGGGCACCTGTTGGTCATCGGCCGCCCGAGCGCCGGGCGCGCGCACACCGACGCCCCCCGGAGTTGACCAACGGGTGTCCGACACCTTCGGGTCGGCCCCTTCGGATCGACTCGCGTCGGGGACGCGGTGGATCACCAGGCGAACGTGGACGACCCGGCCCCCGCCGCCCCCCGAATCGCGGAGCCCTTCTCGTGGGAGAGGAGCCAGCGCTTCGCGTCGAGGCCTCCCGCGTAGCCCGTCAGGGAGCCGTCGGCGCCGATCACGCGGTGGCAGGGGATCACGATCCCGATCGGGTTGCGCCCGATGGCGGTGCCGACCGCCCGGACTGCGTCGGGGCGGCCGATCCGGGCCGCCACCCAGCCGTACGTGCGCGTCTCCCCGCACGGGATCGAGAGGAGCGCGGCCCAGACCGCCCGCTGGAACTCGGTGCCCTGGGGGGCGAGGGGGAGCGTGAACTGCGAGCGACGCCCTTCCACGTACTCCGCGAGCTCGCGGGCGGCGGCGTCGAGGACCGCATGGGGGCCGGGCGTCTCGGGGCCGTCCGCGCCCGCGGGGAGCGGCTGCGCGGCGAAGTACGCGCCCACGAGGGCCGCGTCGGTGGCGAGGAGGCGCAGCGGGCCGGCGGGCGTCGCGACCGTGCGGCGGGCGAGGGCGGGCATGGGTCAGCCTCCGGACGAGGAGAGAGAGGTCCACAGGTGCAGGGCCGCGTACGCGCGCCAGGGGCGCCAGGCCTCGGCGCGGCGCTCCGCGGCCGGCGAGGTCGTCACGCCGAGCAGCCTTCGAAGGACGAGATCGCCCGCGGGGAATGCGTCCGGGCGGCGCAGCGCACGCATCGCCACGTACTGCGCGGTCCACGGGCCGATGCCGGGCACCTCGAGGAGCGCCGCCACGGCGGCGTCGGGATCGGCGCCCAGCGCGAGGTCGAGCCGCCCCTCCTCCGTCGCGCGCGCGAGCGCGAGGATCGATCGGGCGCGCGCCCCGGGCAGACCCGCCGCGGCGCGAGCGACGGCGACACGTGCGCGAGCAGCGACGCGCCTCGGGGCG
>CAZJJQ010000723.1:0-2325 GCA_964546345.1 uncultured Planctomycetales bacterium | reverse complement strand
TGCCGTCGAGGACCCTGTTGGGTTGGTTGTGCCTTGTCGCTCTGGACTTGCGCCTAGTAGCGGTCGCGGCCGCCGCCGTGGCCGCCGCGACCACCGCCGCCGCCACCACCGCCGTATCCGCCGCCGCCGCCACCGTAGCCGCCGCGACCACCGCCGCCGCCACCGCCGCGCTCTTCACGCGGCTGGGCCTCGTTCACCTTGAGGTTCCGGTCCTGGTGCGAGAAGCCGTCCAGCGCCTGGATGGCCGCCTTCGCCTGCGCATCGGTCGCCATCTCGACGAAGGCGAAGCCGCGCGAACGGCCCGTCTCGCGATCCATGACGAGGTGGCAGTCCGTCACCTCACCGTGCTGGGAGAACAGCTCCCGGATGTCGTCCTCGGTCGCCCGGAACGAGAGGTTTCCACAGTAGATCCGCTTGCCCATGTTGTGCTCTTACCAACCGTCGGCGACCTGAGAGATCACTCCACGCGGGCGAGGCCGCAGGCAGCCCGGTGAAGGGGACGACGTCGATGGAGACGACGGCATCCCGGGAGAGGAGGTGAAGGGAATCGTGCGCGGCGACGTCGCGAGAGCGCTCGCGGAATCGGGGCCCGGAGGCGCCATCGAGCATGGGGCCGCGCGCAGAGGCGCGGGCCCGAAGGACCCGACCACGCGCTCGCAGGCCACCGGCGTCGTCACCCGTTGCAGCAAAGTTCTGGTTCGCTCGACACGCGCCCGGAGGCGCAGGACCGGGGGATTCCACCATTTTGCCCCCGGGCGTCCAGCCAAAACCCCGCAAGGCACGCGAGAAGGCGGCGGGAAGGGAGAACGCCTGCTTGTATTATGCAATCGGATGCGGAGCCGCGTTCGGGAGACGCTCGGAATGGGCGCGCGTCCCCACCCTCCCCCGGCGCCCCCACCCTCCTCGGCACGGATCGCCGCCCGGGAGCCCGTCGCGACTACCGATCGCCCTCGGACGCCTTGCGGACCTCGGGCGGGAAGAAATCGGGCACCACCGTCCAGCTCATGGGGTCGTCCGGGTCCACCCCCGGGGCGTTCGAGGGCTCGCCGCCCGTGGACACCGCGAAGGACACGTGGACGACGTAGGGATCGTCGCCGGGGATGTCGGGCAGGGTCACCTCGGCCTCGAAGGAGGGATTCCCGTACTCGATGCCGTTCTCCGTGGGGATCTCCTCGGGCTCGAGCGTGAGCGCGGAGGTCTCGGTGGAGGGCACGCGGCCGACCGGCCCGCGGATGATGGGCTGCGTCGAGACGATGCCCGAGGGGAAGGCGATCTGGGCGTAGTGCCCGCCCTGGAAGCGGCCGCCGCGGCTCGAGTGGATGCGGAGGTAGATCGTGCGCACGCCCTTCGGCAGCTCGGCGCCGATCATCATGCGCCGGCCCCAGCGGAGCGCGCGGGCCGTCGAGCCCTCGCCGGAGGGGAGCGCGACGCCGGCGTCCCACTCGGGATCGGCGTAGTCGCCCTTGCGGTCCACCGAGCCGTCGTAGAGGACGGCGTGCGGGAACGTGCCGAGGCGGCGCGCCCACCAGGCCGCGATCCACGCGTCGAGGTGCGCGACCTTCGCGATCATCTTGGTCGCGTACACGTCGGTCTCGGCGAACGCGCGCACGCGGGGCGGGATGCCGCGACGCTTGAGGATGCGCTCGTCGAGCGGCGTGCCCTTCGGGGCGTTGCGATCGGCCTGGACGGAGTAGATGAGCCGCCGCGGCCCGCGCTTGTCGAGGCGGTTCATGTCCTCGACGCTCGCGAGGATCTCGAAGTCCATGTACCCGTCGATGTCGTGGGCGTCCGCGACGGTGTCGTAGCCCGGGAAGTCGAGCGCGGGGGTCAGGAGCATGACCGCCGCCATCTCGCCCTTGTGGAGGTGCGCGACGCGGATCACGGCGGAGGCGCCGAGCCCCGCGCCGAGGAGGCCGATGGCCTTCGGATCGTGCTTGCGCACGTCCACGAGCCAGCGCAGCGCGGCGTACGTGTCGTCGGCCGCGCCGGCGAACGTGGCGGGATCGCGCGCGAGCGCGAGGGGGCCGAGGTCCTTCCCGGCCTGCTCGCGGCTCTTCCCGTGCCCGCGCAGGTCGATGGCGAGCCACGGCACGCGGTGCGCGTCGAGGCGGTCCACCAGCGCGGCGTAGGCGAGGCGGCTGGTGCCCTCCTCGTGGACGAGGACGAGCGCCGGTCCGCCCGGCGCCGGGGGCACGGCGCCGCCCTGCGAGTACGTCGCGGCGATGGAGGTGCCGTCGGGCGTCGCGATCGTGACCGCCTCGCGGCCCGGGCCCGCACGGGGCGGTGGAGCGGGTGGGGGCGGGGGGGGAGGGGCCACCGGGCGGC
>CAZJJQ010000722.1:0-2338 GCA_964546345.1 uncultured Planctomycetales bacterium | reverse complement strand
CACTGGTAGCTCCTCCGCGGCGCGCCGCGCGGCGCCCCGGGAGCTCGGCGTCCGGCCGGGGTCATGCCGGCGTCGGTCCGTCCTCGACGGCGCCCTCCACGTGCGCGAACCCGGCGATCCTGCGGCGTTCGCCCTTGCTGCGGTAGAGGCGGGAGAGGGCCTCGCGCGCGCGCGTGCGCCAGGCCGGCGCGGCGCGGGCGGCGAGCACCCCCTCGCGGTAACGCGCCAGCACGCCGTCGAGGGCCGCGCGGGTGCCCGGGGGCGCCGGCGCCTTCACCGCGGCGGCCATCACCGTGTGCGGCCAGGACGGCACGCCCTGCGCCGCCACGAGGCGCGCGCCGTACGGCCGCAGCATCCGTCGGAGGCACTCCGGCGTCATGCGCCAGTAGTCCTCGGGATGGGCGTGGATCTTGAAGTCGAGCGGTGCGGTCATCACGAACACCCCTCCGGGCGCGAGGATCGCGTGGATCGCGTCGAAGGCCCGGCGGACCTCGAAGACGTGCTCGAGGGTCTCGAGGCAGACGACGGTGCCGACGCTGCCGGGGGCGAAGGTGGGCGCGGACACGTCCTCGAGCCGATCGACCCCCGTGCCCGGCCGGAGGTCGCAGCCGAGGTAGGGACGGCCGGGGAACAGGCCCCGCAGGTCGGCGAGGCGCTCCTCGCCCGCCACCTGGAACGCCCCGAACTCGACCACCGGCCCGGGGCACGGGACGAGCTCGGCCACGGCACGACAGAAGAGGCGGTTGTGTTCGCGCACGGGGGGCGGCCGGAGCCGGCCGCATCCTACGCGAGCGCCGTTCGGGGCCGGTAGGATCCGAGGATGAGCCCGTTGCCGCGCAAGGACGACCGCCCCTGGTACGCCGACACGGGCCTCTCCTTCCTGTGCACGGCGTGCGGCCAGTGCTGCACGGGCGACCCGGGCTACGTCTGGGTGCGCCCGGCCGACGTGCGGCGGCTCGCCAGGCACAAGGGCATGACTCCCGAGGAGTTCACGAAGAGGTACGTGCGCAAGGTGGGGGACCGCCTCTCCTTGAAGGAGCGGCCCAACGGCGACTGCGTCATGCTCGAGGACCGCAAGTGCTCGGTCTACCCGGTCAAGCCCACCGCGTGCTCGACGTTCCCGTTCTGGGACGAGATCGTCGCGAGCAGGGAGAGCTGGGACGAGACCGCCGCGAAGTGCCCCGGCATGACGAAGGGCGGCGCCACCTACGACGTCGCCGACGTGGAGGTGCTGCTCTCCGGCGTCCCCGAGCCGCTGCTCGCCAAGCAGGCGGCTGCGCGGGCCGCCGCCGACGCCCCGGCTCCCGTCGTCTCCGAGGCGACGTGGGCCGCCGCGTTCGCCGAGCTCTCCGCCCTCTACGCCGAGCTCGACGCCGAGCTGCCCCGTTACAAGTTCGTGTGCCAGGCGAGCGGCGACTGCTGCGACTTCGAGGCGTTCGGGCACCGCCTGTACGCGAGCACCCTCGAGGCGGAGTGGTTCTTCCGCAACAGCCCCACGCAGCGGATGAACGGGAACCCGAAGCAGTGCCCCGCCTGGGGCGCCGACCGCATGTGCAAGGCGCGCACGGGCCGGATGCTCGGCTGTCGCACGTTCTACTGCGGCGAGCACAAGAACGGGGATCCGAACGAGATCTACGAGCGGTACTATCGGCGGATCAAGGAGCTCCACGAGCGGCACGGGATCCCGTTCCGCTACGCGGACGTCACGGCGTGGTCGGCGGAGCGGCGGCCGGCGCCCTGATGCGGGGAGCCCCGCCCTCGGCGCCACCCCCCGACCTCCCGTCTCCCGGAGGGCTTCCCATGTCCCGATGGCTCGTGATGGTGGCGGGGCCCTACCGGTCGGGGGCCGCGGACGCGCACGGACGCCGCGAGCACCTGCGCGCCCTCGAACGCGCCGCGTACGAGGTGTTCCGCAAGGGGCACGTCCCCCTCGTCGGCGTGAACGTCGCGCTCCCCCTCGTCGAGGTGGCCGGGAAGGAGCGCTACGACGAGATCATGACGCCCCTCTGTCTGCGCCTCGCGGACCGCTGCGACGCGGTGCTCCGCGTCGGTGGTCCCTCCGCCGGCGCGGACGCCGAGGTGGAGCGGATCCGCGATCGGGGCGGTCGCGTGCTCCACTCCCTCGACGAGCTGCCCGAGGCGACGGGCGACGGATCCGCGTGAGCCCGTCGCGGGGGCCTCGCCCCCCGGCGCCCCCCTGCTCCCGGGGAACGCCTGCGCCTTCCTACCTCGGAAGCGTCTTCGCCCGCTCGCGGGCCTCGGCCGCGCCCGCCGCGTCGCCCACGGCGGCGCGGGCGTCGGCGAGCCGGTCCCACCAGGCGCCGTCGCGGATCCAGCG
>CAZJJQ010000721.1:0-2341 GCA_964546345.1 uncultured Planctomycetales bacterium | reverse complement strand
CCGAGACGCCCGCCGACCGAAGAACCAGATGCCGATTTCTTCACAGTCTGTCAGCGTGTGGCAAGAACACGCGATCGTCGTGCTCGCTTCGCGCCCGGGCCGCATCCAGCGGCCCAAACCGGGGCTTCCCGCTCGATTGCGGCGCCACACGTCCTCGTCCTTCACGAATGATTCGGGCTAGCGGTCGCGAGCTTCGGCTCATGGGCCAGCGGATGCGGGGCTCCCCTCCCCGCCGCCCCACCCCTCCTCGAGGCGACTGCGCCCCCCCACCACCACCCTCCCTCCTCCTGCAAACGCGCGGGGCCCGCCCGCCGAGGTGGCGGACGGGCCCGGGAGAAGGCGGCGAGGCGGCGCCGGCGAACCGGCGCCCGTGGGCGCGCTACCGGCCGGCGTCGGCGACCTGCGTCGGGCCGCACGACTCCGGGCACGGCGCGTTGTCGTGGTAGAGGTCGCGGTTCGCGGGCTTCGGCTGGAAGACCTGCGTCGCGATCTCGGCGTCGCCCTCGGTGCCGGCCTCGCTCGCGATCGTGATGACGTAGCGGCCGGGCTGCGCGGCGTTGAAGCGGAGCCGGCGGGCGTTGCTGCGGCCGTCGAGGACCATGGCCGGGCAGGCGCCGTCGAGGACGTCGGGGCCGAGGGCGCTCTTCCCGTCGGGACCCTTCACCTTGTAGACCATCGGCACCACGTTGCAGTCGTGCGTCGGCTGGATCGTGACGAGCACGTTGCTGCCCCGCGGCACGTGGACGGCGACCTCCTTGCGGGTCTCGGGGGCGAGCCACACCTTCTCGGGCTCGGGCGGGAGCGCACGCAGGTCGTACTTGAACGCGTACATCGCCTCGGAGCCGGCGGCCTTGCACACCGTGCCCTTGTAGAGGCCGGTCTTGCGGAGGATGTAGCCGCTGCCCTTCCGCGCGTTCGGCAGGGGCACGAGCTGGCCGTCGGGGTCGGTGATGGCGAGCTCGACCGCGCACGACCCGTCCACGGAGCAGGACCAGTCGAAGGCGGTGTAGGCCACGCCCTCGAAGTAGAAGCACTGGCAGCCCTGGTCGCAGGCGAGCCGCCCGTGGAGCGTGTCCCCCGCGAGGACGCGCGTGACCGTCGGCATGTCCGGCGTCGTGCACGCCGCGGGCGCCGGCTCGGGCGCGCACGCGCCGCCGCTGCCCCTGGCCCCCGACCGGCAGCCGCCGGCCGCGAACGCCAACACCGCCACCCCGACCAGGAACGCTCCGCGCATGGGGAGACCTCCGCCCATCGCCGGCGTCGGATCCGGACCGGGGCGTCCGGCGGGACCCTTCCACGCCGCGGCCGCCCGGTCGAGACACCGGCTGGTAAGGTATATCGGTGGGTAACGGCGACCCCTTCAGCGTGTTGTCCATCGCAGGCTCGGACCCCACGGGTGGTGCCGGCCTCCAGGGCGACCTGAAGACCTTCGCCGCCCACCGCGCCTACGGGATGGCCGTTCCCGCCGCCCTCACCGCGCAGAACCACCTCGGCGTCGCGGCCGTCGCTCCCGTCGCCGCGGCGTTCGTCGTCGCGAGCCTCGAGGCTGTCCTCGACCAGGCCGCCCCCGCCGCCACGAAGACGGGGATGCTGCTGACGGCCGAGGTCGCGGAGGCGGTGGGAGCGTGCCTCGCCCGGCGGCCCGAGGGCCGCCGGCACCTGGTGGTGGACCCCGTCCTGCGGGCCACGGCGGGGGGGGCACTCGCCGAGAGGGGCCTCCTCGACGCGCTGCGGCGCGCGGTGCTCCCCCTCGCCGAGCTCGTGACCCCCAACCTCGACGAGGCGGGCGTCCTGCTCGGACGAGCGATCGGGCCCGGAGAGGAAAGGGATGCGGCGGTCGCACTCCACCGCCTGCTGGGAGGGCCCGCCGTCCTGCTCAAGGGGGGCCACTCCCACGGGGAGCCCATCGACTACCTCGCGCACTTGGCGCCACGGAAGCTGGAGGTCGGCGCGTACACCCTGCCCCGGCTGGAGATCCGCGACGGCCACGGCGCCGGATGCGCGCTCTCGGCGTCGATCGCCGTGCGCCTGGGACGCGGCGAGCCGCTGACCATCGCCGTCGCCGGCGCCAAGGCGTACGTGCACCGCGCGCTCGCGGCGGCCCGCCCGCTCGGGAACGGCCGCGGCCCCGTGCGCCACGACGTGCCCGCCTGAACCGCGGGAGACCTCGCCCTCGGCCGGGAGTTCGAGGAGGGGGGCGTGCGGCAGCGGGCGGAGCTCCCGAGAGGCAGCGGCGTGCCGTCCGGTGGGAGGGGCTTGCCCGTGTCGGTGGGACCCGCTACAATGCGAACAACATGCGTACAGACCGCGTGGATGTTCGCCATGCTCGAGCCGACGTTCG
>CAZJJQ010000720.1:0-2341 GCA_964546345.1 uncultured Planctomycetales bacterium | reverse complement strand
GGCGGAGAGGACATCGCGTCGGTCGCGCTCTCGAAGTACATGGGCCCGTGCGTCGTCGTCGAGAGCCGCCCCGGGACCGACGGGCTTCTGCCCGCCGACCTGCCCCCGGGGACGGACGCTCTCCTCCGCAAGGCCCCTCGCCTGCTCGTCCGCACGTATGCCACCCGCCCCACGACCTTCGACACCGCCATGCGGCACCTAACCCCGGCGCTCGCCGACCACCTCGCCGACCTCGGGGTCGTGCTCGTCGGCCTCGACACCGACTCCATGGACGCGTCCGACAGCAAGGAGCTCGCGAGCCACCACCGCCTGAGCGCGCGGGGCGTCGCGATCCTCGAGGGCATCGACCTGTCCGGCATCGTGCCGGGCGTCTACGATCTGGTGGCGCTGCCGCTCCGGCTGGTCGGCGCCGATGCGAGCCCGGTCCGCGCCGTGCTCGTCGAACGGGAGGACCTCCGATGACCGTCACGACCCCGCCCGAGATGGCCGCCCTGATGACCGAGCTCGGAGATCTCGCCCCCGCGCTCGCCGCCGCCGATCCGAAGGACCCGCGCGCCGCCGAGCGCACCCTCGAGGCGCAGGTGCCCTTCCGCGGGCCGAAGGCGAAGCGCATCGAGGCCCTCGCGCGCGTGGGCGTGCGCGACGGCTGGCTGCTGCCGAAGAGCGGCGGCCCCAAGGTGCGCTTCGGCCGCTTCGCGAAGGACCTGAACGGCTACAGCGTCGATTTCGTGCTGATGGAGGGCCCCGCCGCGGGCCACACGCACACGAACGGCGAGATCAACCTCGGCTTCGCGTGGAGCGGCCAGCCGACGTTCGACGCGCGCCCGCCGGGCTGGGTGGTCTTCCCTCCGGGGAGCCACCACATCCCCACGGTGTCCGGCGGCGAGATGCTCCTCGTCTACTTCCTGCCCGGCGGCAAGGTCGCCTGGGATCCGCCCCCGGCCGCGAAGTAGGGCGAGCCCTCCCGATGGACGATTCCGGGGGCGGCGCGGGCCCCCGGTCCTGACGCGCGGTGGACCTGCGATCCCGCGGACGCTTTGGGCTGGCCGAACCGGTCGGAGCGGGGGTACGTTGGCTCCTTGATGGGCAAAGGCACACCCTCGCGGCGGGCATGGTGGGGAATCGCTCTCGTCCTCCTCCTGGTGGGCGCCGCCATCCTGCTGCTCTCGCGCGGCAGTTCCAGGGTGGACCCCGCGCCGGGGAGAACCGGGTCCACGCCGGCCGATCCGAAGCCGGGGGAGGCGCTGCGCGAGGACGGTCGCCCGCCCGCGATGCCCGACGCCACGCTCGCCGGGCGTGGAGGCGCGCCGGGGCCGGCGGCGTCCGGAGTGGGCGTGAGCCCTCCAGCGCCTCCGCCGCCCCCGGCCGTCGCGGTGTCCCCGGCCGACCCCGGACTGCCGACGCGGGTCGTGTTCGTGGACGCCGTCACCGGTCGGGACGTGCCCGGTGTGCAGTGGACGAGCCTCTCCCAGCGCCGCCTCGCCGATCCGGACGTGCAACGCGAGAGCGCGGCCCCGACGGCGGCGGACGCCACTCCCGCCCCGGCACCGGCGCCGGCGCCGGCCGCGTACCGGAGCGGGGACCTCGTTCCACTCGCGGCGCCCTGGCAGGGGATCGGGATCTATCCCTTGGAGGGTTGGGTCTTCCTCGGCGTGAAGGCGATCCCGAGCCGTCGCATGCCCCGTGCGCGCGAGGGCCTCCTGACCGTCCTGCTCCACCCCGAGGTGGACGTGCGCATCGAGATCCTGGGGCCCGACGGACGCGTGGCCCAAGGGGCGCGGGTCACCGAAGCGTTCGTCGCGGGGGAGACGGTCCGGTCGCTCCGTGAGGAGCGGGCTCCGGATGGGACACGGCGGCTGAGGGGCATCCCCTTCTTCGCCGGAGAGGCCCTTCAGTTGATGCCCTTGTGGCCTGGGCCCGACGCGCCTGCCGGCCTCGAGCCGCCCCCCGAGCCCGCCGAGGGCGAGCGCGCCATGTTCGCCATGTGGCGAGGCCCCATGCCGGAGCGGCCCGACGTGACGATCCGGGCGGTCCTTCGACTCGACGGTCCCATCGGCCCGGGCGACCACAACGAGACGGACAACGACATGGAGCTGGTGGAGGGGGGCGCCGACCTCCCTGCCCCGGATCCCTCGCTCCTCGGGACCGTCCGCCTCCAGCTGATCGACCGCGAGGGGAGACCGGGGGTGGGCGTGCCGGTCGCGGCGCGCGGGGTCGCGGGCACGACCGACGAGGACGGCCGCGTGGAACTCGTGGGCGTTCATCAGGGCACGTTCCCGATCCGGATCCGGGAGGACGGTTGGACCTTCCCGGCGACGTCCGTGACCCTCGTGGGCCGTCA
>CAZJJQ010000719.1:0-2342 GCA_964546345.1 uncultured Planctomycetales bacterium | reverse complement strand
GTCGCCGCCTCTCGCCCGCTGCGCCAGCTCGCGGGCTCGTGCCCGGCCGCCGGCCGGGCACCGGCTGCGTAAGCTCGCAGCCTCGTCGTCCTCGGGAGACTCGTCGACGGGTCTAGGAGACCCGCCTTCCTCGTCTCGGCTTCCGCGGCGAGCAACGGAGCGCGGTCTCCGGTCGGTTTCTTCGGGAGGACGACCGCGACCGTCCGTCGCCGGGGTTCGCGGGGACCGCGGCGCGGACGCGCCGATGGGGAAGATCGTCATCGCGGGGGCCCGGGGTGCCCGGCGGGGGAGGCCTTTGCAGGCGGGGACGAGGGCGATCGCGGGGGCGCCGGAGCCGCGGGGCCTCGCGGTCGCGGAGGGTTCCTGCGGCCGTGCTAGGCTCGGGGTTTCCCCCCGAGGATCCGCATGCGTCCCTCCTTCCGCATCTCCTCCCTCGTCGCCGTCGCCGCCCTGTCCGCCGCCGTCCTGGCTCCCCTCGCGTCGGCCGCCGAGAAGACGACCCGCGGTCTGCGCTTCCCGACGCTGACCCCCGACGGCAAGACCGTGGTGTTCGCCTGGCGGGGCGACATCTGGCGCGCGCCCACGGCCGGCGGCGGCGCCACCCGACTCACGGTCCACGAGGCCCAGGACACGAAGCCCAAGGTGTCGCCGGACGGCAAGTGGATCCTGTTCAGCTCCCGCCGGACGGGCAACTACGACGTCTTCGTCATGCCCATCGACGGGGGCGAGCCGAAGCAGGTGACCTGGCACAGCGGCACCGACATCGGCACCGACTGGTCCGCGGACGGCAAACGGATCCTGTTCCTCTCGAGCCGCGACTCCCAGCCCTACGGCACGGACGTCTACGAGGTCGCCATCGACGGGGGCACGCCGCGCCGCATCACGCGCGACGGTGGCCGGGACGGGACGTACTCCCCCGACGGCAAGCTCGTCGTGTACGCGCGCGGCTTCCAGACGGTCAACCAGGACGACTACAAGGGCTCGGCCGACTACGACCTCTTCGTGACCGACCTCGAAGGCGGCGTCCCGCGCCAGCTCACCAAGACCGAGGTGAACGAGCTCAACCCGGCCTTCGGCGCCGACGGCAAAACCGTCTGGTGCCTGGCGGAGACGAAGGGCGTCTACAACGTGTACGCGGTGCCCCTCGAGGGCGGCGCCCCCAAGGCCTTCACCGCGTGGACCGACGAGAGCGCGCGACGGGCCACCATGGCGTGGGATCGGACCACGTACGCGTTCGAGAAGGACGGGCGCCTCTATACCCTGGACCTCTCGAAGGAGGGCAGCAAGCCCGTCGAGATCAAGGTGACCGTCGAGAGCGACGTCCGCAACAGCGGATTCGACCTCCGCACGATCACGGGCGGCGGCGAGCACGTCAGCGTCAGCCCCGACGGGGACCGGATCGCCGTCGCGCTGCGCGGGGACCTGTGGGTCCTGCCGGCCGCCGGCGGCGAGGCCACCCGGGTGACGAGCGGACCTGCCACGGACGACTGGCCGCGGTGGAGCCCGGACGGGAAGCGGCTGCTGTACTTCTCCGACGCCAAGGGCAACGACGACGTGTACGTGCTCGACCTGGCGACGAAGGAGAGCAAGGCGCTCACCACGAACCCCGCGGACGACTCGTTCCCCGCGTGGGCCCCGGACGGGAAGCGCATCGTCTACACCTCGAGCCGCTCGGGGAACAAGGACCTGTGGCTGCTCGACCTCGACAGCGGCGAGGAACGGCAGCTCACCCGCGACGGCCGCGACGACGACGACGCCGTGTTCTCCGCGGACGGGCAGTGGATCGCGTTCGACTCGGGCCGCGGCGGCACGCAATCCATCTGGGTCATGCCCTCGGGCGGCGGCGACGGCTCCGCGCGCCGGGTCACGTCGGGCGCCGGGTTCTTCCAGGTGCCCTCGTTCTCGCCCGACGGCACCATGATCGCGTACGAGGAGGTGGACCAGGCGAGCGGCTCCTCCGGCGGCATCTGGGTCACCAAGACGTCGGGCGGCCCGGCCGTCCAGCTGAGCCGCGACGGCCAGGGCGCGAGCTTCAGCCCCCGCGGCGACTGGCTCTACTTCCAGGCGGAGCGCAACGGGACGAAGGACGTCTACCGGGTGCGCGCGCCCCAGTCGATCGAGGTGGGAGAGCGCGTGCCTTTCCTCGGCCGCGTCCAGGTGGACCGTCGCCGGGAGTTCGCGGACCTGTTCGACGAGGCGTGGGGCAAGCTGAAGGACGGCTTCTACGACCCCAACATGCACGGGGTGGACTGGAACGCGCTCAAGGCGAAGTACCGTCCCCTCGCGATCGACGCCGAGATCAAGGACGAGTTCTACAACGTCGTCAGCCAGATGCTCGGCGA
>CAZJJQ010000718.1:0-2346 GCA_964546345.1 uncultured Planctomycetales bacterium | reverse complement strand
CACCGAGGTGTCCTCCGCATGTCGACGCTGATCCCCTCCGTCCTCGCGCCGGTCGTCGCGGCCCTGCCCGACGCCGTGCATTCCTTCGGGTCCGTCGCGAAGGCGATCGTGGGGATCGGCTCCCTCATCTTCGTCCACGAGCTCGGGCACTTCCTCGCCTGTCGCCTGACCCGCACGCGCGTCGAGACGTTCTCCATCGGCTTCGGGCCGCGCCTCTTCGGGTGGGAGACCAAGGACGGTCGTCGACGCTTCACGGTGGGCGCGCGGCGCGAGGACGCGACCACGGGCGCCATGGACGTGCGGATCGCGGCGATCCCGCTCGGCGGCTACGTGAAGATGGCCGGAGAGATCGGCGGCGACGGATCTCCCACGTCGGGCGCCGGGGCGCCGAAGCGCGCGCCCAAGCCCGACGAGTACCCCGCGAAGTCCTTCGGCGCGCGCGTGCTCATCATCACGGCGGGCGTGATCATGAACGTGCTCGCGGCCGTCACGCTGTACGCCGGCGCGTACGCGGCCGGCATCCTCGAGGTGCCCGCGGTCGTGGGCGGCACCGTGCCCGGCGGGCCCGCGTGGAAGGCCGGGCTCCTGCCGGGCGACCGCATCGAGACCTACGACGGGGAGCCGGTCCGGAGCTTCCTCGACCTGCAGCAGGAGGTCGTCTACCAGTCCGCGGGCGAGCCGGCCGAGGTGCGCGTGCGCCGCGGCGAGCAGGTGCTGCCGCTCCGTCTCACGCCTTCCTACGACGCCGAGCTCGGGATGCAGCGGGCGGAGATCGCGCCGGCCTACGCCTTGACCATCGACGACGGCGTGGGCCCGAAGGTCGTCGTCGGCGCCACCGAGCGGGTCGTCGTCGATGGACATCCGGCGATCGGAGGCTACGGCGCCCAGGAGCGGATCGACCTGGCCTTCTCGGACGGTGCGACCTCCGTCACCCTCGAGCTCCCCGAGCGCACGGGGCCCGACGCGACGGGGCCGCGCACGATCTCGTTCGAGAAGGCCCGGACCCTCCCCGGCGAGGCCCCCACCTACCGCCTCGGCGTCGCGGCCCGGGCGCCGCTCGTCGTGGACGCGGTGCGGCCCGGTACCGCCGCGGAGCGCGTCGGGCTGCGGCCCGGGGACGAGCTCCTCCGAGCCGACGGCGCCCCTCCGAAGGGGCGCGCGGCCCTGCTCCGGCGCCCGACGCTCTCGACGCTCTCCGTGAGGCGGGGGGACGCAGGGGAGGTCGAGGTGACCGTGGGCGCCACGACGCCCGCCGAGGTCTCGGCCTTCTTCGACGGCGTCGCGTTCCCGGCGCAGCCCCCGAAGGGCCCCGTCGTGGTCGATCTGCGCAGCGTGGACTTCCCCGACGGGAGGAGCCCCGCGGGCACGGCCGGCGTACGCGACGGCGACGTGCTGCTCGCGATCGGCACGCACGTCCTCGCGGGCCCCGGCGACCTCTCGGCGGCGGCGAAGAGCCTCGGCTCCGCGCCGGTGATCGTGAAGGTGCAGAGCCCGGGCGAGGGGCCGCGGGAGCTGACGGTGACGCCCAAGGCCATCTTCGACGAGAAGGGGCGCGCCGGCCTGTTCACGCTCGAGGCTCCGAAGGAGCGCGTGTCCGTCTCGGGCCTCGGGGAGGCCGTGGGCATCGGCGCGGCGAAGACGGTGGCCGAGGTGAAGAACATGTTCCGCCTGATCGGCGGCTTCTTCGGCAGCCGGATCTCGTTCTCGAAGAACGTGGGGGGCCCGCTGACCATCGCGAACCTGTCCTCGCGGACCGCGAGCGAGGGCTGGGGGCGCTTCCTCGCCTTCCTCGCGTTCATCAGCGTGAACCTGGCGGTGCTCAACATCCTGCCCATCCCCGTCCTCGACGGCGGCCAGCTGATGTTCCTGCTCATCGAGAAGGCCCGGCGGGGCCGCCCGCTCTCGGACGCCGCCATCGCGCGCTTCCAGCTCGTCGGCTTCGGCCTCCTCATGCTGCTGATGGTGTTCGCGCTGAAGAACGACGTCATGAACCTGATCGTCAAGTAGCCCGCGTGGCCCTCAAGGACTGGCTCCGGCTCGCGCGCGTCCCGCTCGCCCCGACGGCGGCGTTCGACGCGCTCGCCTGCGCGCTCCTCGCGCGCGCGCCCGGGCTCGCGCGCGAGGGCGCGGGCGCCCTCGGGCCCGGCGAGGGCCTCCTCCTCGCCGCCGGCTCGATCCTCGCCTACGTCTCGGGCATGGCGGGCAACGACCTCGCCGACCGCGTGCGGGACCGCACGATCCATCCGGAACGGCCGCTCCCGTCGGGCCGCATCCGTCCCGGGGCGGCCGCGGCGTTCGTGGTCGCGACCGCCACGGGGGCCGTGGCGCTGCACGGAGGGCCCGCGG
>CAZJJQ010000717.1:0-2352 GCA_964546345.1 uncultured Planctomycetales bacterium | reverse complement strand
GGCGCCGGCCCGGCAACGCCCCCGGCGCGGCGCCGGGGGAGGACGGATCCTCCGCCGCGCAGAGCACCTCGGGGCAGGCGGCGAGCAGGTGTCCCACGCGCTCGGCGTCGCGCGGATCCGAGAGCACGGGCACCCAGCGCGCGCGCATGGCGCCGGCCTCGGCGTGGATCGCGGGCGCGAAGCGGCCCCGGCGCACGAGATCGGCCGCGAAACGCACGAGCGCCGCCAACGCGGGGACGCTCGGCCCGAGCACGCAGCCCGTCGGGGGCGCGCGCAGGGGCTCGGCGAGCAGCTCCTCCGCACGGTGCCAGGGCAGCTCCACGGCCTCCACGCGCCACCGGCGGCGTCCGGCGGGCGCGGCGTCCTCCTCCGGGGGCGCCACCCCGAGCTCGGGCGACGGCACCGGGGCGCGGGAGGTGGACGGCAGCTCGACGACGGCCTCGGCCGTGCGCACACGGTCGCGTCGCAGCCCCGGTCGGCTCGAGAAGATGCGCACGCCCGACTCCGCGAGCTTCGCGTCGAACGGGTGGTACTCGGGGTCGCCCCGGAAGCGGAACCGGGCGCGGGGTCGCAGGGCCGCGCGTTCGGAGTCCTCGCCCCAGAGGAGCAGGGAGCGACCGGTGGAGCCCGCGTGGAGGACGATCATGGGAAGGGACCGGGGCGTGCCGAAGGACGGTCCCGCCGTAGGGGGGGGCGATTGTAGGGGAGGCCGGAAGGGGCGGCGCGCGCATCCCGGGCCTTCGCCCGTTCCGACGTCGCGCCGGCCGCTCGGGCCCTCGCCGACCTCGCGGTGGACGCGGCCCCCGACGGCGACCGTGGCGCCCGGGCGGATCGGTCCTCCCCCCGCGCCCCCCACCTCCGTCGTACCTTTGCGCCATGGTGCTGCTCCGCCTGCTGCCTGCGCTGCTGACGGTCGCCCTCGCGGTCGCGTGCGCGCGGGAGGAGGCGAAGAAGGAGGCTCCGGTGCCCGCCACGAAGAACCCGCCGCCCGGCGATCCCTCGGTCGAGGTCGCGACGTTCGGAGGCGGGTGCTTCTGGTGCACCGAGGCGCTGATCTCGCGGCTCGACGGCGTGATCTCCGTCGAGGCGGGGTACGCCGGCGGACGCACCGTCGATCCGACCTACGAGGAGGTGTGCTCGGGGACCACCGGCCACGCCGAGGTCATCCAGGTGCGCTTCGACCCGAAGAAGGTCGGCTACGACGCGCTGCTCGAGGTGTTCTTCAAGACGCACGACCCGACCACCCCCGATCGGCAGGGGGCCGACGTCGGGACGCAGTACCGGTCGATCGTGCTCGTGCACGACGACGCGCAACGCAAGGTCGCGGAGGACGTGATCCGGCGCCTCACGGAGGCGAAGGTCTTCGACGCTCCCATCGTGACGCAGGTCGTGCCGTTCCAGCGCTTCTACAAGGCCGAGGGCTACCACCAGGGCTACTTCGACGCGAACCCGACGAAGGGCTACTGCCGCGTCGTGATCGGCCCCAAGGTGGAGAAGCTCGAGAAGGTCTTCCGCGACCGCCTGAAGCGCTGATCCCGCCCCCCGTGGGCCCGGAGGCGCGCGGTTTCGTCGGCGGCGGCCCTGCGCGGGTATCGTCGGGGGCGCGTCCGAGAGCCTCCCGATGACGACCTCCGCCACCCGCCCCCTCGCCGCTGCGCTCGTCGCCTTCGTCGGCGCCGCGGCGCTCGCCGGATGCGGACGGGGAGGGACGCACGAGATCTCGGAGGTGGTGGAGCGGGACGACGCCGGGGACCCGGCGCCCGAGGCGACCCTCACCCAGCGCCTCCGGCCGCGGGGCGACGGGGCCGGCGATCCTCACGCGCGCCTCGCGATGCCCGGGAGGGCCGGTGCGGACGAACGCGGCCCGAGGGCCGCCGCGTTCACCTGGACCACGCCGGAGGGGTTCCGCGAGCGCGGCCCCGGAGACCTGCGCGAGATGGCGTGGACCGTGGACGGCGCCGCCGATCTCCAGTGCAGCCTCTCGGTCCTGTCGGGCGGGGGCGGCGGGCTCGCCTCCAACGTGGACCGGTGGCGCAAGCAGATGTCCCTGCCGCCGGCGGGGGAGGCCGGCCTCGTCGGTCTGCCCACCGCGCCGATGCTCGGCGGCGCGGCGGTCCGGGTCGAGCTCGAGGGCACCTTCTCGGGGATGGGGGGCGCGTCGATCGAGGGCGCGAAGCTCCTCGGGCTCGTGGCGGAGCGGCCGGGACGCACGGTGTTCCTCAAGCTCACGGGCCCGGCCGCGGCCGTGGACGCCGCCACGCCGCGGTTCCTCGGGCTCGCCGCGTCCCTCGCGCCGGCGACGCCGGGGGCGTCCGAGGCTTCGGGATCGGGCGAGTCCGGGCGCGGGGCTCC
>CAZJJQ010000716.1:0-2360 GCA_964546345.1 uncultured Planctomycetales bacterium | reverse complement strand
TCGCCGGCTGTGCCGGTGGCGCCCGCAGCGGGCCCGTCCTGGTGGCGGGCTGGAAGGCGGTGGATCGGCTCCTCGATGCGGAGGGTCCGTCCGACGCTCCGGCGCGGCGTCCCGCCCCGGTCGGGCCGGCGCCCGCCCTGCCGCTGCCCCCCGCCGCCCCCATCGGAGAGGTGCGGACCCCCGAGGGGGTGCCGTTGTTCGTCGAGAACGTGGAGGTGGGACGCCTCACCCGGGACGACTGGCGCCAGTTCAACGAGGCCTGGCTGCTGTTCGTGCGCAAGGACAAGGCCTGGGAGCCCGCGCGGGACGCCTGGCTGGCGCGGGGAGGCGCGGCGCCCTACGTGCTCGCGGAGAACCTGCTGCGGTACTTCATCTCGGCCACGGCGTACGGGACGCGCCAGGAGATCGCCCGCATCGCCGTGAACGCGAAGGTCGTGGGCGCCCCGGCCGTCGGGTACTTCGCCAACTTCCTCGTGCTCGAGTCCTGGCCGCTCAAGGAGCCCGTGAAGATCCGCGGCTCGGACGGCACCGTGCGGACCCTGAGCGAGTGGCGCAACGACGACGTCACGCGCCAGCAGCTGGCCATCATCCTCTCCGCCATCGGCCCGGCGGCCGTGTCCCGCCTCGCCTCCGCACCCTTCCTGCGCGCGCCGCAGCCCTCGGCCCGGCGGTACGTGATGTACGCGCTCGGGCGCATCGGCGACGATCCCTCCATCGCCGCGCTCGGGACCATGCAGGGCTCGGCCGACTGGCAGGACCGCGGCTCCGCCGCGAAGGCGCTCGGGTTCGCCCTGAACCTCCGCAAGAACCAGAACGCCCGCCCCTACCTCGAGCGCGCCATGGCCGATCCCGACGGGTTCGTGCGGAAGAAGGCCGAGGAGGCCCTCTCCGGCAAGACGAAGAGCGAGTTCTGATGGCCACCTGGAAGGTCGCGCGTTCCGCCAAGGTCTGTGCCCTGAGCGGGCGCCCCCTCGCGCCCGGGGCCCACGTGGTCGCCGCCCTCTTCGGCAGCGACGAGGAGGTGAGCGAGGACAAGGTGAAGGGCACGGGGCTCGTGCGGAAGGACTTCCTCGCCGACGACGCTCCGCCGGAGGCGCTCGACCGGGCGCTCGCGGGCGCCTTCTGCACCTGGCGCACGAAGGTGCCCCTCGACACCGGTCCGCGCGTCCCGCGCCTCGACCTCGGGATGGCGCGCGAGCTCCTCGAGCGGCTCGTGCGGGAGAACGATCCGACGCGCGCGGGCGCCGCCTGGACCCTCGCCATGCTGCTCGCCCGCAAGCGCCAGCTTCAGCTGGTCGGCGAGAAGGACGGGATCCTCACCCTGCGGTGGCCCAAGGCGGAGGAGACCTTCACCCTGCCTTCGACCGTCGTCCCCGACGCCGAGGTCGAACAGCTCGAGCAGGAGCTCTCGCGGCTGTTCGAGATGTAGGGCCGTCGGGCATCCCCCCGAGGGCCCCGCCGCCGGGCTCGCGGGACGGGCGCCCCCGTGCGCGGGGAGGCGACGCCGCCCCGGCGGCGACCCCCGTGGGGGGTAGGATCCGGGGGTGAACCATCTCGTCCTGTCGCGGAAGTACCGCCCCCAGAGGTTCGAGGATCTCGTGGGCCAGGAGGCCGTCGCGCAGACCCTGCGCAACGCGATCGCGAGCGGTCGGATCGGGCACGCCTACCTGTTCATCGGCCCCCGCGGGACGGGGAAGACGACGACGGCCCGAATCTTCGCCAAGGCCCTCAACTGCGAGTCGGGGCCGACCGCCACCCCGTGCGGCACCTGCGCGTCCTGCCTCGGGATCGCCTCGGGCAACGACCTCGACGTGGTCGAGATGGACGCCGCGAGCAACAACAGCGTCGAGGACGTGCGCGCCCTGCGGGACAGCGTCGGGTACCGGCCGGCGCGCTCCCGCTTCCGCGTGTGGATCGTGGACGAGGTGCACATGCTCTCGGTCCCGGCCTTCAACGCCTTCCTCAAGACCCTCGAGGAGCCGCCGCCCCAGGCGAAGTTCCTCTTCTGCACCACCGAGGCCCACAAGCTCCCCGAGACGTTCACCAGTCGCGTCCAGCGCCTCGAGTTCCGCCGCATCGAGGAGCCTCGCATGGCCGACCGCCTGCGGTCGCTCGTCGCGAGGGAGGGGCTCGGCGTGGAGGACGGCGTCTGCGAACGGATCGCGGAGGGCGCCCTGGGGGGGCTGCGCGACGCCGAGTCGCTGCTCGAGCAGCTGCTGTCCTGCGCCGAGGGCGGTCGCGTCACCCACGCGGATCTCGATGCGGTGTCGGGCCGCGCCGGCGCCTCGGCGCTGGAGGCGGTGTTCGAGGCGCTGCTCGAGGGCGACCCTTCGCGCGCGCTCGAGGCCGCGGGCGCATGC
>CAZJJQ010000715.1:1921-2370 GCA_964546345.1 uncultured Planctomycetales bacterium | reverse complement strand
ACCTGCCCACGGCGCCGGCGATGATGGGCAACGTGGTGCTGTGGAAGCCCGCGTCCTCGTCCGTGCTCTCGAACTGGTACCTGATGCGCCTGTTCGAGGCGGCGGGGCTGCCGCCGGGCGTCATCAACTTCGTGCCCGGCCGCGGCTCCTCGGTCGGCAACCCCGTGATGGCGTCGCCGCACCTGGCGGGAATCCACTTCACGGGCTCGACGCCGGTGTTCCAGAACATGTGGAAGCAGATCGCCGCCGCGCTGCCCAACCTCAAGGGCTACCCGCGCATCGTGGGCGAGACGGGGGGCAAGGACTTCATCTTCGCCCACCCCTCCGCCGACGTGGAGGCCCTCGTGGTGGGCGCGCTGCGCGGCGCGTTCGAGTACCAGGGGCAGAAGTGCTCGGCGGCCAGCCGGATGTACGTGCCGACGAGCCTGTGGCCCCGCGTGCGCGAGCGC
>CAZJJQ010000715.1:0-1911 GCA_964546345.1 uncultured Planctomycetales bacterium | reverse complement strand
GTGATCGACGAGGGCGCCTACGACACGATCACGGGCTACATCGAGCACGCGAAGGCCTCGCCCGACGCGAAGATCGTCGCCGGCGGCGGGCACGACAAGCGGGTGGGCTGGTTCGTCGAGCCCACGGTCATCGAGTGCGCGAACCCGCGCTACCGGTCCATGGAGGAGGAGATCTTCGGCCCCGTGCTCTCGGTGTTCGTCTACGAGGACGCGCGCGAGGCCGAGGCCCTCGACCTCCTCGACACGACGAGCCCCTACGCGCTCACGGGCGCCGTCTTCGCCGAGGACCGCCGGGCCGTGCAGCGCATCTCCGATCGGCTCCGCCACGCCGCCGGCAACTTCTACGTGAACGACAAGCCCACGGGGGCGGTCGTGGGCCAGCAGCCGTTCGGCGGCGCGCGCGCGTCGGGCACGAACGACAAGGCCGGAAGCGTGCTCAACCTCCTGCGCTGGGTGAGCGCCCGCGCGATCAAGGAGAACCTGCTGCCGCCGAAGGACTGGCGCTACGGCTTCCTGGGTGAGGCGTAGCGAAGGGCCCCGGCCGCGCGCGTCACGGGCCCTTGCGGAGGCGGTGCGCGGCGACCCACTCGTCCCACGCGGCGACGTACCCGTCGTAGCGCACCAGGGCGAACTCGGCGTGCGTGTCGCGGACCACGGCCGGCCACCACGTGCCGGAGGAGGCGACCTCGACGCGCGTGCCCGGGCGGAGGGAGGTGGGAGGGAGGTCCCGCAGGCGGCTCGGCTCCACCCACTCGTCGTCGGACGCGTCGTAGCCGAGATAGCGGACCCGCGTGCGCCCGGCGTCATCGACGTCGAGGACCTGCCCCCGCCACCATCTCCCGTGCCACTCCACCTCGGCGTAGTCGCCGATCGGGCGCGACCCGGGCACCCGCCGGATCGCGGCGCCCGGCTTCACCGTCGCGAGGACGAACCCGGGCTCGAACGCCTGGGAACGCCTCGCGGAGGTCCACTGGCTCTCGCGCCAGCGCATCTCCCGGTGGACGAAACGGTCGGCCTCGTCGAACGTGATCGACCCGTCGCCGTCGAGGTCGGGGACGCCGTCGCCCGAGAGGATCCGGACGATCGACGCCGTGAACGTCCAGCTCCCGGTGCTGACGTGCGTCTCCATGGCGGAGGTCAGGCTCGCCGCCTTCGCCCCTGCGCCCGCGAAGGTCGGGACGACCGCGCCCAGGCCGCCGGACTCGCAGCTGTCCGCCATCAGCAGAAGCCGCGCCCCCTTCCACGTCGTGGCGAGGACGCGGGCGATCTCGTCGTGCCCGAGCCCCGTACGGGCCACGTCCTTGGGGTCCACGTCGTAGGGCGCGAAGAACGTCTTGTCCCCGATGCGCAGGCCGTGGCCCGCGTAGTAGAGCACCAGCGTGCTGCCCGCCCCCGCCGTCTCGGCGGTCGCCCGCAGCGCCTCGCGGCAGCGAGCCAGGGTCGCGGCGCGATCCTCGAGGAACGTCACGTGGTCGCGGGGGACCCCGCGTTCGTAGAGCGCCGCTTCGAGGATCCGGTCGACGCGCCCCGGCTTCGGGAACGTGGTGAGCGAAGGAGTCTCCCACTCGAGGACGCCGATGAGCAGGGCCCACGTCTTCGAGGGCTCCCAGGCGGCGGCCTCCGCGCCTTCGACGCGCGCTCCCTCACGGAAGGCGCCGAGGGTGAGGAAACACAGGAGGGCGGGAAGGGCGAGGAGACGGCGCACGGCGGGAGCCCCCGGGGCCGGGCGATCCTCGCACACCCCGCAGGGACGGTGCGATGCGGCGCGCCCGGGGCCGCACCTCAGTAGCCGTCGGGGGCGGCTTCGAACGCGTCCGGGGACCCGCTGACGGCCCAGGCGAGGCAGACGACGCCCAGCGCGGCGAGGGCGGCCAGGCCGATCGCGAGCCGGGGCCCGACCCGGGAGGGCAC
>CAZJJQ010000714.1:0-2370 GCA_964546345.1 uncultured Planctomycetales bacterium | reverse complement strand
GCGGGCCGCCGGGCGCCGATCCTCGCGCCGGCCCGCGCGACCGCCGACGAGGCGCAGGCGGCGCTCGGCGGCGCCGCCGGCGTCGAGGCGGTCGAGGTGGCCGCGACGGCGGACGGGTCCGGGCGCGTCGAGGTGCGGCTCGTCGGCACCGCCGACCGCGACGTGCGCGAGCTGGTGGCGGCGCGCGCGAGCGAGCGCCGGCTGCCCCTCTCCGGCCTGCGCCCCGAGATCGCGAGCCTCGAGCAGATCTTCGCGGACCTCACCGCCTCGGCCCCGGCCGCGGCGGCGGCCCCCGCGACGGAGGTGGCCCGTGCTTGAGCTCCTGCTCTGGACGGTCGGGATCGTCGCGGCGGTGGCGCTCGGCCTCCGCCTCGCCTTCGGCGCCCGCGCGGCCGAGGCGTGGCGCGCCGTGCGCGCGGTCTACGCGAAGGAGATGCGCTCCTACGCCGTGGGCCCGATCCCGTACGTGCTCGTCGCCCTCGTCGCGCTCGTGGTCTCGTGGTGGGTGTTCGTCCAGCAGGCCTGGCTGCTCATGCGCCAGGCCGAGCTCGAGACGATGTTCATCCTGTTCCCGATCCTCTTCGCCATCATCGTGCCGGCGCTCGCCATGCGCGCGTGGAGCGAGGAGATCCGGGGCGAGACGGTCGAGACCCTGATGACGTTCCCGGTCCGGGTGCGCGACGTGGTGCTCGGCAAGTTCCTCGCGGGCCTGACGGTGCTCCTGCTCTGCCTCGTCGCCACGGCGGGGGTGCCGATCACGGCGGCCTCCCTCGGCAACCTCGACATGGGCCCCGTCATCGGCGGCTACCTCGGCGCCCTCCTCATGGGCGGCGCCTACCTCGCCGTCGGCCTGTGGCTGTCCTCCATGACCCGGAACCAGATCGTGGCGTTCCTGGTCGGGTTCGTCGCCTGCTTCGGGTTCTCCATCCTCGGCTGGATCGCGTCCTACCTGGGCGCGGGGCCCGTGGGCGACCTCCTGAGCTCGCTCAGCACCTCGAACCGCTTCCGCAGCCTCGGTCGCGGGGTGGTGGACCTGCGCGACGCGGCCTACTTCGCGTCGTTCATCGCCTTCTTCCTCTACCTGAACGTCGAGTCGGTCGAGAACCGCCGGTGCCGGTGAATCCCATGAACGACCCCGCCGTCCCCCCGCCCTCGGGCGCCCCGTCCGCCCCCGGCCGTCGCCGGGCCGATCCCCTGCTCCTCTCCTGGATCGCGAGCCTGCTGCTCCTCGCGGCCCTCCTCCTCGGCAACGCCGCCCTCGCGCGCACGTCCGCGCGCGTGGACCTCACCCGGGACCGGCTCTTCACGCTCTCCGACAGCACGAAGGCCGTGCTCGGCCGCCTGACCGACCCCGTCCGCGTGCGCGTCTACTGGGACGAGAAGATCCCGAGCGACACGAAGCCCGTGAAGCAGCGCCTCGAGGGCCTCCTCGACGAGTTCGCCGCGGCGAGCAAGGGCCAGCTCGACGTCACGTGGGTGCGGATGGACGAGGCCGGCCTCAAGGAGGCGGCGGAGAAGGCCATCCCCCAGACCGAGCACTCGGTCTTCAGCACCACCTCCGTCTCGCAGGTGCTCGCCTACGAGGGCATCTCCCTCGCCTACGAGAGCAAGGTCGAGAAGGTGGGGCCGCTCGGCCAGCTCTCCGACGACCGCCGCTCGTACGAGTTCAACTCGGGCCTCGAGTACAACCTGACCGCGGCGCTCCAGAAGCTCGTCCGCACCAAGCCCGCCACCGTCGGCATCGTGCGCGAGGCCCCGCCCCCGTTCATGCAGATGCAGGGGGCGTCCGACCGGTTCACGGTGCTGCCCGCCCGCCTGACCCAGATCTACGGCGACGGGCTGCGCGACAAGCTCAACCTCGACGACCCGGTCCCCGCCGACGTCGAGGTCCTCGTGGTGCTCGGGCCCCGCGAGTGGTCGGAGAAGCGCGTCTGGCACCTCGAGCAGTTCCTCCTGCGCGGGGGCAAGGTGCTGCTGCTCCTCGACCCCGTGGACGTCGAGGTGGCGTTCGGTCAGCAGCCGCCCGCGAAGTCGGGGCTGGAGGCCTGGCTCGCCAGCCACGGGATCACGATCGCCGACGGCTGCCTCGCCGAGCACGACCCGGACCACATGGGGTTCGCGGCCACGGCCGACCGGCAGGTCATCGGGTTCGCGCCGTGGGTGATCCTCCGCGCCGACGGTCTCGACCCGGAGGTGGGCGCGCTCAAGGGCTTCGACGGGGCCCCGTTCTACTTCCCCGCGGAGATCCTGACCGACCCGAAGAAGCAGGCCGAGATGGGCCGCACCTTCCGGGTGCTGGCGAAGACGACGCCGTTCGCGGCGCGCGTCTCCGATCTCTCGACCCTCCAGACCAGCGCGCTGGTGCGCCCG
>CAZJJQ010000713.1:0-2373 GCA_964546345.1 uncultured Planctomycetales bacterium | reverse complement strand
GTGAGCCAGAGGCGGCCGGCCAGCGTGCGGACCTGGGGCGCGATGGCCTCGTCGGAGGCGGAGCAGGCCTCGGCGAAGAACAGCTGGCGGCCGGCGATGCCGAGCCGGGGCAGGATGGCCACGAAGAGCGCGATGACGCCCAGGCCGCCCACCCAGTGCAGGAGCGCGCGCCAGAGGTAGATCGCGCGGCCGTAGAGGGAGAAGTCCCGGAAGACCGTCGCGCCGGTCGTCGTGATGCCGGAGACCGACTCGAAGAGGGCGTCGAGGGGCGCGAGCCGGACGAAGAGGAACGGGATCGCGCCGACGACGCCCACCGCGAGCCACACCAGCGAGACCACGGCGAGCACCTCGGACCGCTGGAAGCGCGGCTCGCGCGCCCGCGCGCGCGCCGCGAGCGTCCCGAGGGCGAAGGCGGCCGCGCCGCCGACCAGGAAGCCCAGCGCCTCGCGGACGTTCCCGTCCGCGAGGGCGAGCACGAGCGGGACGACGAAGGCCGCGGCGAAGCGCGCGATCAGCGCGCCCACCACGCCGAGGACGAGGCCGAGGCGCACGGGCTACCCCTGCGCCGCGAACCCGTGCCCGAAGAACGCGCGGGCGCTCTCCTCGGACGCGCGGTCGCAGAAGACGACGAGGTGGTCGCCGCCGCGGATGAGGTCGTCGCCCCGCGGGATCGTGGTGCCCTCGGGGCGCAGGATGGCGCCCACGATGGCGAACACGGGGGCCCGGAGGTCCTTCAGCCGCACGGGCGCGGTGCCCTCGGGCACCGTGAGCTCGAGGACCCGGGCGTCGCCGTGCTCCACCTCGGCGAGGATCTCGGAGCGCCCGCCCGAGACGAGGCTCACCACCGCCTGGATCGCGCTGCCGCGCGCCGAGCGCACGACGTCGATGCCCACGCGCTCGAAGAGGCGCTCGTTCGCGATGCTGTCGGCGCGCGTGACGATGCGCGGGATCCCGAGCTGGCGCGCCAGCAGGGAGACGAGCAGGTTCTTCTCGTCCTTGTTGGTCACCGCGACGAGAACGGCGCTCGCGTGGATGCGCTCGCTCTCGAGCAGGTCGAGGTCGGTGCCGTCGCCGTGGAGCACGAGGCTGCTCCTGAGCGCCTTCGACACCTCCTCGCACCGCGCGCGCACGGCCTCGACGATCTTGAGGCGGAAGCCGCCGGCCGCCTCGAGGCGCTCGGCCACCATCTGCCCGACGGAGCCGCCGCCCACGATCGCGACGTCGCCGCCCGCCTGCCCGCGCCCCTCGCCGGCGAGCCGCGCCGCCAGGCGCTGCACGCCGCGCCGGTCGCCCATCCCGATCACCTTGTCCCCGACCTCGAGCCGGGTGTCGCCGCGGGGCAGCTCCATCCGCTCGCCCCGGCGCACGCTCACGAGCACCACGCCCTCGGGGACCCCCGTCTCGCGCACGGTCCGGCCGGCCAGGTCCGAGCCCGGGGCGACCGCGTACTTGAGCAGGTGCACCCGGCCCCCCGCGAAGACCTCCAGGTCGAGGGCGCCCGGCGTCTCGACGATGCGCGCGATCTCCTCGGCCAGGCGCTCGGCGGGCCAGATGACGGTGTCGATCCCGAACGACTCCGCGATGGGACGTTCGCCGGCCTCGAGCGGACGCACGTACTCGCGGCGCTGGAAGAAGCCGACCGTGCGGGCGGCGCCGAGCTTCTTGGCGGCGATGCAGGCCACGAGGTTGCGCTCGTCCTCGCCCGCGCAGGCGACGAACAGGTCGGCCTGCCCGACCTCCGCCTCCCGCTGCGTCTGCGGGGAGGAGACGGAGCCGGAGACCACCTCGACGTCGAGGCGCTCGAGCCGGGTGGAGGGAGCCTCCGGCGACGTCACGAGGACGACCTCGTGGTCCTCCATGAGGGCCTCGGCGAGGCGGAAGGCCACCTCGTCCTCGCCGCCGACGACGATGCGCATGGCGCCGATGCTATCCGCGCCCCGGAGGCCGCCGGAGCCCGAATCGGACCGTGGGGCCGCGACGCGCGGGGGAGGAGGGGGTGCCGCGCCGATCCCTACGCGTCGGGCTCGCAGCTCGCCGTCAGCGGGTAGCGCTGCGCCCGCGCCAGGGAGTGGACCTGGTCCACGTACAGCTCGGCGCGCTCCTGGGCGCAGACGCAGATCACGGCCGAGCCCGACTCGTGCACCTCGAGCATCAGCCGCACCGCGTCGGGGAAGGCCTTCCCGAACAGGCCGACGAGGAGCCAGACCACGAACTCCTGCGTGGTGACCTCGTCGTTGTGGAGGATCACCTTCCAGGGCGGACAGAGCTGCGTCTCCTCCGACGAGACGGTCTCGGTCCGCGGGCTCAGGGATGGTGAGGAAGTCGCCATCGGGACGTACGGGCTCGCTTTCGGGGCTCGTGCCGCGCGGCGGC
>CAZJJQ010000712.1:0-2380 GCA_964546345.1 uncultured Planctomycetales bacterium | reverse complement strand
GATCTGGGCGGCGTGCAGGTCCACCGTGATCAGGCGGTCGATGCCCGCGGTCACAAGCATGTTCGCCACGAGCTAGGCCGTGATCGGGACCCGTCCCTCGTCCTTGCGGTCCTGGCGCGCGTAGCCGAAGTAGGGGATCACCGCGGTCACGCGGCCCGCCGAGGCGCGGCGCACGGCGTCCACCAGGATCAGGAGCTCCATCAGGTGGTCGTTCACCTTGGGGCAGGTGGACTGGACGATGTAGACGTCGTTCCCGCGCACGTGGTCCTCGACCCGGACCTCGATCTCGCCGTCGGGAAACGTCCCGACCGTCGCGGGGGTCCGCGGGATGCCGAGGTCCCGGCAGATGTCGTCGGCGAGCTTCTGGCTCGCGTTGCCGGCCACGATCTGGAGGTTGCCGTAGAGCACGGGGTCACCCCTTTCGCACGGTGGGCTTCGACTTCGACTTCGACGGCGCGGCCGAGGCGGCCCGCTTCGCCTCGGCGCCCTTGCGCGGCTTGGGGGCACCGCCCTTGGCGGGCGGCGGGGCGGCGGGGCCGGGCCCCTTGCCCTTCGAGGGGACGGATCCCTTCGCCGGGGCGGACGCGGGGGCGCCGTCCGCACGCGCGGAGATGTCGCGCGCGGGGACGCCGATCACGGTGGCCCCGGCGGGCACGTGGCGCCCCGCGGTGACCACGGCGTTGGCTCCCGTGCGCGCGCCTTCCCCGACGGTCACGGGCGCGACGAGGACGGTGCCGGAGCCGATGTGGGCGGCGGACCCGATGGTGGTGCGGTGCTTCTGCTTGCCGTCGTAGTTCGCGGTGATCGTGCCGCAGCCGATGTTGGCGCCCTCCCCGACGTCGGCGTCGCCGAGGTAGGTGAGGTGCTTCGCCTTGACGCCCGCCGCCAGGCGCGAGCCCTTCACCTCCACGAAGTTGCCCACCACGGCGCCGCGCTCGAGGACCGTCCCGCCGCGGAGGTGGGCGAACGGGCCGACGACGCACTCCGGGCCGATGCGGCAGCCGTGCCCGAGGTACGTCCACGGGAGGATGCGCGCCCCCGCCGCGATCTCGACGTCGGGCTCGATGTGGGTGGACTCCGGATCGACCACGAGGACGCCGGCGGCCAGGTGGCGCCCGACGATGCGACGGCGGAGAGCCGTCACCGCGGACGCGAGGTCCGCGGGGGTGTTCACGCCGAGGAGCGCCGAGCCGTCGGCCGCCCGGGCGGTCTCCACGCGCTGCCCGGTGGCGGCGATCGCCCCCACCGCATCGGTCAGGTACTCCTCGCCCTGGGCGTTCGCGCGAGGGAGGCGTGCCACGGCCGTCCGCAGCGGCCCCGCCGCGAAGGCATAGACGCCTGTGTTGAACTCGCGCACGGCCAGCTGCTCGGTCGAAGCGTCCTTCGCCTCCACGATGCCCTGCAGCCGCCCGTCCGCGGAGCGCACGATGCGCCCGAGCCGCCCCGGGTCGGTCACGACGCCCGTGAGCACGGTGGCCGCCGCGTGCGCACGACGGTGCGCGTCGAGCAGGGCGTCCAGGTCGTGCTCCTCGAGCTGCGGGACGTCGCCGCACACCACCAGGACGTCGCCCGAGAAGGACGGGATCGCGGCGAGCGCGACGCGGACGGCGTGGCCGGTGCCGTGCTGGGGGTCCTGCACCGCGGCCTTCGCGCCCGCCCAGTGCTTGCCGAGCCACGCCGTCACGAGCTCGCGCCCGAATCCCACCACGACGACGGTGTGGTCGGGCGCGAGGGGCTCCACGGCGCGGCGGACGTGGTCGAGGAGCGGGGTGCCGAGGCACTCGACCAGCACCTTGGGACCCGTGCCGGGGAGGCGCGTGCCTTTGCCGGCGGCGAGGACGATCACGGCCAGCCCGGCGGCCGCAGGCGAGCCGGGGGAGGAAGCCTTCTTCATCGCGGGACGTCTCGGGGAAAGGGGAATCCGCCCGGGAGGGCCGGATCCCGCGGGAGACGGGCCGCCCGCGGGCCCGTCAACCTAGCCGTTCCTCCCGAAGATCCCTCAGTCGAAGTGACCCCCGTCGCGTCCACGGACGGCGAGCAGCAGCAGCGCCAGGCCGGCGAGGATGCCGGGGCCGTGGTCGAAGATCTTGCGGTACCAGCCCTCCCCGATGGTCTTCTCCCACCAGTGCTGGTAGTCCGCGAGCTGGACGTCGGTCATGAAGATGTGCGGCGCGAACAGCGCCAGCGCCAGACCACCGAGCAGGAACGCGACGAGACGGCCCATGGAAGCACCTCCGGTCCGTCATTGTGCCCGGGGCGGAGGGATACCCCCAGGCCCGCGGGATCGACCCGCCGCGGGGCCCGCCGGTGGCCTGGGGTACCATTCCGGCCCCTGCCCGATGGTGCAATCGGTAGCACAAGGGACTTTGGATCCCTGAAT
>CAZJJQ010000711.1:0-2380 GCA_964546345.1 uncultured Planctomycetales bacterium | reverse complement strand
ACGACGCCGGAGGGCACGTCGCGCGCGCGCGAGCCCCGTGGCGCGCGCCACGACCCTCGCGAGCTCGTCGAGCAGGTCGAAGCCGCGCTCGCGCAGCCGCGCGGCGGAGAGCGGCACGGGCACCAGCAGGTCGCCGGGAAGGCGGGCCGCGGACACCGCGTCCGCGAGGAGCAGCCCCAGCGGGACCGCGGCCGGCGTGCGGCGGGCGAACTTGAGCGTCAGCACGAGGTCGCGGGCCACCCCGCGGTAGGCGAGCGGAGCGACGAC
Organism: uncultured Planctomycetales bacterium; assembly: GCA_964546345.1. Lineage (GTDB taxonomy): Bacteria > Planctomycetota > PLA2 > PLA2 > JAEUHO01 > JAYTCP01. Next base: position 2,113 of record CAZJJQ010000711.1, on the reverse strand, counting down.
GGCGTCGAGGTCGTACGTCTCGGCCCGGCACCGCGCGCAGGGGGCGACGACGGCCGACAGCCCGGCCTCCCGTCCGCACCGCGGGCAGGGGGCCCGGAGGATCGGCAGCGCGTCCGCGCATCGGCCGCAGAGCCCGGGCAGGGCGCCGTCCCACGCGAACCCGTCGCACGCGAGGCACCGGGGCGGCCAGAGCGCGTCCGCGGCGGAGGCGAGGGCGCCGGCGAGCGCGGGAAGCAGGCTGCGGGCGAGGCGCACGCCCCTCTCACGCGCGAGGAGGGGGCGCGGTCACGATCCCCCGCCCCCCGGCGCCCCCCACCTCCCGGAGCGCGACCGGCCCCGCTTCGGGTTCGTGAAGACCTCGCCGTCGGGACGTACGGGCTCGCTTTCGGGGCTCGTGCCGCGCGGCGGCTCGTCGAGGTATCGGGGTCCAGATACGATCTCCTCGCCGCCGCCGGTCGCTCCCTGCACCTCGGTTGCGTGACCCGGCCTTGCGCGAGCCTCCGAAATCGAGCCCGCTCGGTAGGGAACGCATCTCCCCCGCATCGGGAGGGCCCGTGACGCCTTCGACGATTCCTCCCCCTTCACCACCGCTCACGCCGACGACGCCTCCACGACCCGGCCGCCCCGGACGTCCACGACGAACGTGACGGGGCCGTCGTTCTCGAGCGCGACGCGCATGTCCGCGGCGAAACGTCCCGTCGCGACGGGCAGGCCCGCGTCGGCGAGCGCGGACGCGACGCGCAGATACAGGGCCTCGGCGCGCGCAGGCTCCTCGGCCGCGTCGAAGGACGGACGGTTCCCCTTCCGCACGGAGCCCGCCAGGGTGAACTGGCTCACCACGACCACCCCGCCGCCCACCTCCGAGACGGTGCGATCCATGGGCGTGCGCCCGGGGAAGACGCGGAGCGCGGCGACCTTGCGGGCGGTCTCGAGGGCGTCCGCCTCGCCGTCGCCGCGTTCGACGCCCACGAGGAGCAGGAGGCCGACGCCCGTCCGCGCCACGACCTCGCCGCCGACCTCGACCTCGGCCCGCCGCACGCGCTGGACCACGGTGCGCATGGTCAGCGCAAGGGGCGCAGGGGCTGCGTCCCGCGGTGCCGCACGGCGTCGTCGAGGAGCGGCGGCAGCTCGCGCTCCCAGTCGATCTGCCCGCGGTGGAACGGCCCGCGGTCCTGCGCGTGGATCTCCACGCGGCTCCCGGGACCGCCGCCGGCCGCGGCATGGACCATCACGACCACCATGGAGCGGCAGGGCTCGGAGTAGCGGTCGTCCGCCGCGGCCTCGCCCGCGCGCTCCTTGGCGATCACCTCGCCGGCGCGGGGGTTGGGGAAGACGGCCACGACCTTGGTGCGGAGCACGGCCTGCACGAGGTCGAGCATCTCGTCCGGCGGCACGTCGTAGGCGAGGAACGGCCCCGTGCCCCGCCGGTCGCGCAGCTCGGTCACCACGCCGGACTGCAACGTCACGACGTTCACGGCGACCTCCTTCACGGTCTTCCCCGTGCCCGAGCTGCAGGCGGGGGCGCCCAGCGCGAGGAGGGTCGCGAGCGCGACCCGAGGGGGCGAGGGCCGCTTCACGGGAGGGGGGGGGCGGCGGGGGCCCCCCCCACCCCCTGCCCCTCCTCGAGGAGCACCACCGCGAGGGTCGCGACGCCCTCCGCGCGCCCGAGGCTGCCGAGGCCGTTGTTCGTGGAGGCCTTCACGCTGACCCGGTCGAGGGGCAGCCCCATGAGCTCGGCGACGCGCGCGCGGATCGCGGCGCGGTGCGGCGCGATCTTCGGCCGCTCGGCCACGATCGTCGCGTCCACGTGGTGGGGCGCGAGCCCCCGCGCGCGGACGAGCTCGAGGATCCGCGCGAGCAGCACGGCGGAGGGCGCGCCCCTCCACGCCGGGTCCGTGTCGGGGAAGTGGTCGCCGAGATCCCCGAGCGCCGCGGCGCCCAGGCACGCGTCGCCGATCGCGTGGAGGAGGACGTCGGCGTCGCTGTGGCCGCGCAGGCCCCAGGCCCCGTCGAGCCGGACGCCGCCGAGCACGAGGGGGCGGTTCGGGTCGAACGGGTGGATGTCGTATCCGATGCCGACATGCACGGTTATCGGGACGCCGAGTCGCACGGC
>CAZJJQ010000710.1:941-2386 GCA_964546345.1 uncultured Planctomycetales bacterium | reverse complement strand
CCTTGCGCGACTCCTTGGGGTCGCCGTACGCGCCCGCGAGCTGGTCGTACGCCTTGGCGATCCTGGGCCCGGCGGCCTTGCGCGCGGTCGCGACGGCCTCGGCCGCGCCGGCCTTCTCCTCCGCCACGGCGTCGGCGGCCTCCTGGGCCTCCTTCACCCCGGCGGCGGCGGCGTCGAGGGTCTTGGCCTCGACGAGCGCCTGCTCCGCCTCGCCCTTGCTGCCCGCGTCGGCGCAGGCCTTCGCGAACGCCGCGAGCTGGGTCGCGACCTCCGCCTTCGCCTTCGCGTCGCCGCCGTCCTTCGAGAAGGCCGCGCGGGGCCGCAGGATCGTCGCGGAGAGGGCCGGGGACAGGGCGAGGCTCGCGAGCAGGACGGCGGGGAGGCCACGGTGACGGGGAGGGCGCATCCCGTCATTGTCGCGCCGCACCCCGTCTGCGGGAAGCGCGCGGAGGGGGCGCTTCGATCCCCGTCGATCCCCCGCGGGAGGTCCGACCGCGCCGTGCCGTCCGCGGGATCGGGGGCAGGATGGACCGCATGACGAGGTCGGTCCGCCTCCTCGCGACCCTCGCGGCGGTCGTGTTCGCGATCGCGCTGGGAATCTCGTTCGGGCCCGAGCTGATCCCGCTCGCGCGCCAGGCCGTGGAGCGCCTCGGCACGGCGGGGCCCTCGGGCGCCATCGTGTTCGTCCTGATCTTCACGCTCGCGACCGTGGCCCTGTTCCCCGGCGCGGCGCTCTCGCTCGTCGCGGGGGCCGCGTACGGCATCGTGCTCGGGAGCGCGCTCTCGTTCCTCGGCGCGACCCTGGGCGCCATCGTCGCGTTCCGGATCTCGCGGCGGCTGTCGCGCCGGACCCTCGAGCACGGCCTCGCCCTCCACCCGCGGCTGGCCGCGTTCGACCACGCGCTCGCGCGGGAGGGGCTCAAGACCGCCTTCCTGCTCCGGCTCTCGCCGGTGGTGCCCTACAACGTCCTCAACTACGCCCTCGGAGCCACCCACATCCGCGCCCGCGACGCCGCGCTCGCGTGCGTCGGGATGCTGCCGAGCACCGTCCTGTACGTGGCCGGCGGCCGGGTGGCGGCGGAGGCGTCGGGCGTCGTCGAGACGGGGGGGCGCGGGCGCTCGCCCGTCGAGTGGGCCGTGCTCGGCCTGGGCGTCGCCGCCACGGCGCTGCTCGCCGTGCTCGTGGCGCGGATGGCCCGGTCGGCGCTGCGCGAGGCGCGGCGGACCGCGGGCGCGCACCGGTCGGAGGCTCCGGAGGAGGCCCCGCAGAGATAGGGTGGCGCGCACGCGAACAACATGCGAACATGCGCGCATGCCGCGTCCGGTCTCCAATCCGCCCAATCCCTGGGCCTCGACGCACGTGGACTGGCTCGGCGAGCCGCCTCCCGCACGTCTGGAGGTCTTCGAGGAGGAGGCGGGGTCGGTGCTCGTGGAGAACGACAGCC
>CAZJJQ010000710.1:0-931 GCA_964546345.1 uncultured Planctomycetales bacterium | reverse complement strand
ACGTCGGCTTCCGCTTCGGGGTGATCCCGTACCGCGGGTGCCAGCACGCGTGCGCCTACTGCTACGCGCGGCCGTCCCACCAGTACCTGGGGTTCGGCGCCGGCACCGACTTCGAGCGGAAGATCGTCGTGAAGGTGAACGCGCCCGAGGTGCTGCGTCGCGAGCTGCGGCGGCCCTCCTGGAAGGGCGACGAGATCGCGTTCTCGGGCAACACCGACTGCTACCAGCCGCTCGAGGCCTCCTACGGTCTGACGCGCCGCTGTCTCGAGGTCTGCCGCGACTTCCGCAACCCGGTGGGGGTCATCACGAAGGGCGTGCTCGTGCGGCGCGACCTCGACGTGCTGTCCGACCTCGCGCGCGTCGCGCGCGTGCGCGTGCACGTGAGCATCCCCGTGCTCGATCCGGCTGTCTCGCGCGCGCTCGAGCCCGGTCCCGCGTCGCCCACGCGGCGCTTCGAGGCCATGAAGGCGCTCGCCGACGCGGGGATCCCCGTGGGCCTCTCGCTGGCGCCGGTCATCCCCGGCCTCAACGACCGCGACATCCCCGAGCTCCTCGAGCGCGCGCGCGACGCCGGGGCCACCACGGCGTTCCTCACGCTGGTGCGACTCCCCGCCGAGGTGCTGCCCGTCTTCCGCGAGCGCCTCGAAGCCGAACTCCCGCTCTCCGTCGACAAGGTCTTCGGGCAGCTGCGCGACGTGCGCGGGGGGAGGCTTTACGAGGCGGCGTTCGGCGCGCGCATGACGGGCAAGGGCCCGCGCTGGCAGGTGATCGAGGACCTGTTCGCGCTCCATTGCCGACGGCTGGGGCTCAACCGCGACGATCCGGTGGCGGGGCCCGAGGTGCGTACGTTTCGCCGGCCGTCCGCGCAGGGGACGTTGTTCGATCTGGGGCCGGACGCAGACTGAGCGCGGGCGCAACGCGTCGGCGAGGC
>CAZJJQ010000709.1:0-2388 GCA_964546345.1 uncultured Planctomycetales bacterium | reverse complement strand
CGTTGATGTAGGGGTCGAGCTTCTGGTGCGCGACCTTGAAGCCGTGGGCCTCGAGCAGCAGGCCGATCGACGCGCTGGTGAGCCCCTTCCCGAGGCTCGAGGTCACCCCACCGGTCACGAAGATGTACTTCGCCATGCGCACGCTCCGGGGAATTGCGGAGCCTACACCCCCAGCGGGCTGGGGGTGCAGGCCGCGCGGGGTTCTAGCGCCGGGGGGGGACGGGGGGCCCGGGCGGGTCGCAGGGCAAGCGTCGGGGCGAGTTCCCGGCCCCTCGGCGCGTCGGGAGGCCGGGGGGCACCCCGGTCGAGGAGGAGGGGGGCGGCGGGGGGAGACGCCGCCCCCCCGGTCCCCGCGTTCGGGTACGCTCGGCGCCGTGAACCGTCGCCGCATCGTCTACCCGCTGCTCGTCGCCGGGCTCGCGCTCGGGGTCGGCTACCTTGAGGGCCGGTGGAACGCCGACCGGAGCGACGGACCCCGCCGCCCGCTCGCGCGCCCGGCCCGGCCGACGCCGCCCCCCACGGGCGTCGAGGTCCCGATGACGATCGGGCCCGCGCGGCCCGCGATGCCGGCCGACGCCCCGCAGGCCCTCCCCCCGCCGCCCCCCACCTCCACGGCGCCTGCCTCCGACACGCCTGCGTCCGGGACCCCCACGTCCGAGGCGCCGCGGTCCGAGTCGGGCCCCGCGCCGGCTCCCGAGTCTCCCCCGCGCGGGAAGTAGCGGGCTCCGGTCGAGGCCGCTACGGGCCGAACTCCCCCGCGCGCCAGCCGCGCACGAACCGCGCGTAGTCCTCGGGCGTGTCGATGCCGAGCGCGGGGCGGGTGGCGGGGAGGACGGCGATGCGCCAGCCGGCCTCGAGCGCCCGCAGCTGCTCGAGCGACTCGATGCCCGCCAGGAGCCCCGCCGGTAGGCGCACGTACTCGAGGAGCCGCGGGCGGCGGAACGCGTAGATGCCGACGTGGCCCAAGGCGGGGACCGCGGCCCCTCCGCGGGCCCGGTCGAAGGGGATGGGCGCCCGCGAGAAGTAGAGCGCGGTGCCGTCCGTGCGCAGGACGACCTTGACGACGCTCGGACGCGCCGCCTCCTCGGGGTCGGGGATGGGGTGGGCCAGGGTCGCGAGGTCCACGTCCGGCCGTGCGGCGGCCTCGGCGAGGCGGCCGAGATCGGCCGGCTCGAACGCGGGCTCGTCGCCCTGGACGTTCACGATCACCGGCACGTCGAGCCGCGCCGCCACCTCCGCGCACCGCGCCGTGCCCGACTCGTGGCCGGGGTCGGTGCGCATCGCCTCCCCCCCGAACGAGCGCACGGCGGCCTCGATGCGGGCGTCGTCGGTGGCCACGACGACGCGCACGACGCCCGGCGCCCGTCGGGCGCGCTCCACGACGTGCTCGACCAGGTAGCGCCCCGTCTCGCGCAGGAGGGGCTTCTCGGGCAGCCGGGTGCTCCCGATCCGCGCGGGGACGACGACGGCGAAGGGGACCACGGACCTCGACCCGCCGGACGCGCTCACTTCACCGACTTCGAGGCCGGGGGCTCCGCCGTCTCGCCCACGCTCGCGGGCGCACGACCGGTGATCTTGACGTTCGTCACCGCGAGGGTGCTCGCGCGGTTCTTGAGCACCTGGATGGCGCGTTTGCCCTCGGCGTAGATCCCGGGGATCTCCTTCGTCTCGGGGCGCAGGCCGAGCCCCCGCATCGACAGGAGGGTGACGCTCTTCCCGTCGCGCTCGACCGTGATGCGCCCGCGGGCGCGGTCGCTGCCGAACAGCCCGCGCACCGAGTCGGTGGGCTTGGCGTACTCGAAGAAGTCATTCTTCTCGAGCGACTCGAGGAGATCGAGCATCTCCTGGTCCGACACGCGGGCGATGCGCCCCACGGCGGGCTGGCTCCGGTTCTCGGCGGCCTGCTGCGGCGTCGGCTGGAAGGACGAGTTGAGGAGGATCACCTCGAGGTCGGGGGTGCCCTGGAGGGCGCCCTGCGGGCGGGCGAACTTCGAGGTCATGAGCTGCGTCTGCTCGACGAGCAGGGCCTCCCAGACCACCCGGATCGACGGGGTGCCGGGGATGCGCCCCGGGACGACCTTCGGCCCCTGGGGGCGCTGCGGATCCGCGACCCCGGCATCCCCCACCGGCACCCCGGTGAGGGGGACGTCGCCGGTCACGGGGTTGGCGCCCCGAGGGGTGCGACGGGCCCCGGTGGCGCACGCGGCGCACGCGAGCGCGAGGAGGGCGACGGCGAAGGAGAACCTCATGGACCGGCTCCGCGGCGGACGTCGAAGGGGACAGAGTACCCCCCGCGAACGTCACGGTCGTGTCCGCGCGCCATCGGACGCCGGTTGACCCGCCCCCCGCGCCCCCTACCCGTCACGGGGGCGCCCGACTCGGGCCCCC
>CAZJJQ010000708.1:0-2390 GCA_964546345.1 uncultured Planctomycetales bacterium | reverse complement strand
GGCGCCGGCACGAACGACACGCGCCCCTCGCGCACGGCGATCCCGAGCCAGGCCTGCGCCGGCGCGACGTCGGGGAAGGCCGAGCTCGACAGCCGCCTCGCGACGATGCCGGCGAGCACGGGCCGTCCCGCGACGCCGTCGGCGATCCGCACGGCCTCGGCCGCGGTCAGCTCCTTGCGCGAGGCGAGGCGGCGCCGGTCGTAGGCGCGGAGCACGTCGTCGAGCGAGAGCCTCCCGCCCGACTCGCGGCGGAGCGTGACGTCGAGCTCGAACGCGATCGCGGCCCCGGCCCAGTACACGCGCCAGTAGGCGTGGGTGCGCCCCATGTCGCGGCTCTCCTCCGCGAGGGGCCGCCTTCCGCCCACGCTCCGGCCGCGATCGAAGCCCTCCTCGATCTGCTGCCATCCCTCGAGGACCGACTGGAACCCCGCCCGCGTGCGCGTCACCTCCTGCGCGTAGGTCACGAACCCCTCGCTGAACCAGGCGTCCTCGCGGGGCACGCTCGGCATGGTCGTGTGCAGCAACTCGTGGACCGCGACCCACTCCCCGGGCAGGTCGTCGTCGGAGGCGGTGTTGGACAGGTACAGGATGCAGTGCGGTCCCCCGCCGAACCACGTGCTCCCCCACGGAACGGGGTCCCCGCGCGCCGGCGACGGGACGACGAGCACCGGCAGCCGCGAGGCCGGGAAACGGCCGAAGGGCAGGCTCACCGCACGCGCCGCGGTGACGAGCCAGCGCTCGATGCCCGTCGGCGTCGCGCGGACCTCCCCGTCGAGGACCGCGATCCGCACCGTCGTCCCGGGCACCGCGACCTCGCGGACCTCGAACCGCCCGAAGGCGACGCTGCCCTGGAAGTCCCAGGTGGCCGAGTCGAGCTCGAAGGCCGCGCTCGCCCCGGCGGGCACGGACGCCGCCTCGGCGAAGGGGGCGAGCATCCGGATCCCCGGGGGAAGCCGGACGGCGAGGGTCGCCCGCAGCGCGTCCGTGGCGGCACTCGGCCGCAGCAGCCAGTCCCCGATCCGCGCGAGGAGGTCGCGTCCCACGCGCCGGGAGCCCTGCCCCAGGTCGGCCATCGCCCGCAGATCGACCGCGTAGGCGACGCCGCCCCCGACGTCGAGCCGCTCCACCAGGACGTGCTCGGGGCTCGAAGGGTCCTTCACGAGCGCCCCGTGCGCGGGGGCGACGTCGATCGCGTCGAGCGGGATCCCGCTCGGGAGCATCAGACGCCGCGGCACGAAACGCTCGAACGCGATGCGCACCTCCATCCGCGCCAGGGCCGCGTCCACGGCCACGTCGTAGCGCCACACCGGGACGTCCTCGGCCGACACGCGGCCCGCCGCGAGGGGACAGAGCGTCGCGCCGAGCGTCGCCACGATCACCGCGCCCAGGAGGCGGGCGCACCTGCCCAGGGATCGCACGGGGAGACGTCCTCCGAGCCGTCGCCGGCGCGACGCGCGCACGGGCGGAGCGTGCACCCTACCCCGGCGGAGAGGGCCGCCCCCCGCCGCCCCCCTGCTCCCGGCGCCCTCCGATCCGGCCGCGTCCGCCGACCTCCGCCCCCGCCCCGGACCGCGCTACGCGTTGAACAGGAAATGGCAGACGTCCGCGTCCCGCATGACGTAGGCCTTGCCCTCGGTCCGCAGCCGCCCGGCCTCCCGGATGGCCTTCTCGCTCTTGTACTGGACGAGGTCGGCGACGCTGTAGATCTCGGCGCGGATGAAGCCCTTCTCGAAGTCGGTGTGGATGACGCCGGCCGCCTGGGGCGCCGTGGCCCCCACCGGGATCGTCCACGCGCGGACCTCCTTGGGCCCCGCGGTGAAGAAGCTCTGGACCCCGAGGAGCCGGTAGGCCGCGCGCGCCAGGGACGCGAGGGCAGGCTCCTTCATGCCCAGGCTCTCGAGCATCTCGGACCGGTCGGCGGGGCTCAGCTCGTTGAGCTCGCTCTCGATCTTGGCGCACACCGGGACGACCTCCATCCCCTCCTGCGCCGCGCGCTCGCGCACCTGCATGGCGAGCGGCCCCTGGCCCAGGGGATCGCCCTCGTCCACGTTCGCGACGTAGAGGACGCGCTTCGCCGTGAGCATCCCGAGGCTCTTCATCGCCTTGCGCTCGTCGTCGGTCAGCGCGTCGAGCACGACGCGCGCGGGCTTGCCCTCCGAGAGCACCGGCAGGAGCTTGCCGAGCAGGGACGCCCGGACGATGGACTCCTTGTCACCGCTCTTCGCGGCGCGCTCCGCCTTCGGGAGCGCGGCCTCGACGCTCTGGAGGTCGGCGAGCACCAGCTCGGTCTCGATCGTGTCGATGTCGCGGAGGGGGTTCACCGACCCCTCGACGTGGATGACGTCCTCCCCGCCCGGCACGGACTCGAAGCACCGCACCACGTGCAGGAT
>CAZJJQ010000707.1:0-2396 GCA_964546345.1 uncultured Planctomycetales bacterium | reverse complement strand
CCCCGAGGGAGGGCGGCGCGAGCCGCACCGCGGCGAACGCGCCGAGCGCGACGAGGACGAGGCCGAGCGCGGCGCGGACGGCCTTCATCGGGCTCCCTTCGTGCGCACGAGCGCCACGCGCCGGTCCTTCCGCTGGAACGCGTCGTCCCGCACGAGCACCTCCGCCACGTCGTCGAGGCGGTCGGCCTCCTCGCCGCGCAGGAGAGCGTAGCGCACGCCGCCCGAGCCGAGGAAGCCCCGGACGCGCTCGAGGGTCCGGGGCCCGTCGTTCAGCTCCTCGAGGCCCCGCGTCCCGACCAGGTGCATGGGGAGGTACCAGAGGTAGTCGCTGTGGCTCCCGAAGATCGTCCAGCCGAGCCGCGTCCCCTTCGGGACCCGGGCCGCGACCTCCGCCAGGAAGGGACGCGAGCTGTGGTCGGCGTTGAAGCGCGGGACGACGACGGCGGCGACGGTCCCTTCGGCGACCACGACGAGGGCGACGAGCCCCGCGAGGAGGCGGGGTGCCGGGGCCGCAGGCCGATGGGGGGCCGGGGGCGCCGCGGACGCGACCGTCCTCGACGTGAGCCACGCCGAGGTGAACGAGGCCGCGAGGATCGCACCCAGGGGAAAGACCACCGGGATCAGGTAGTGCGTCTGCTTCGCCTTGAGCGCCGACTGGAGGACGAAGGTGACCGCGAACGCCCACGCGAAGGGGCGGACGTCCCCGCGCGTCGGGTCGTCGGCCCGCCCGCGCCGGAAGGCGCGGAGGAGCCCGAGCACCACCAGCGGCGTCCAGGGGAGGGCGTAGAGCGGGTACTGCGCGAGGTAGTAGAACGGGTCGCGAAGGTGCCCCACGTTCTCCCCCTTCGCGTAGGAGAGGAACGTGGCGAGGGTGGACGGATCGCGCAGGACGACCGCGAGGTACCAGGAGAGCCCCACGACGAGGAACGCGGGGAACGTGGCGACGAAGGCGGTCGAGCGCAGAGCCTTCGCGCGCCCGCGCGCGAGCGCGCCGGCGAGGCAGCCCGGCGCCACCAGGAGCAGCGCGATCGGGCCCTTGACGGCGAAGGCGAAGCCCCAGGCGGCGTGGAACGCGAGGAAGCGGCGGGTCCTCCGCGCTCCAGGCGGCTCGTCGAGGGCGGCGTGGAAGGCCACGGTGGCGGTCACCACGCCGAGCGCGAGGAAGGTCTCGAGCTCGGCGAGGCGCGCCTGCCACAGGAACTTGATCGAGGTCAGCAGGAACAGCCCCGACAGGAGGCCCGTGCGGGCGCCGCCCGCCCGGCGGCCGAGTGCCACCACGCCCGCGAGCACGCCGAGCGTGGCGAGCACGCTCGGGAGCCGGCCGGCGCGTTCGCTCTCCTCGCCGAGGAGGCGGAAGGAGAGCGCGGTCGCCCAGGCGTAGAGCGGCGGCTTCGTGAGGTCCACCTCGCCGTTCGTGTACTGGACGAGCCCGTCGCCCTGCGCCCGCATCTCGCGGGCGCTCTCGAGCGGACGCCCCTCGCTGGCCTCCCAGACGTCCTTGGCCCCGAGGCCCACGAGGAGGAGGGGCAGCGCCACGAGCAGGACGAACGCGCCGGGTCGGGCGAGCGCGGCGCGGCCGAGGCGCCCGAGCAGGCCCGGCCGGGGCGGGGCGGCGGGGGCGGGGGCGGCCTGCATCGCGGGGATCCTATCCGGCCGCCGTGTGGCTAGGATGCGGCGCGCGTGTCGTCCCGTCGTGCCCGCCCCCTCGTCGTCGGCGTCGTCCACACCGCGGCGTCCCCCTGCCGCTGTCACGCGTCGATCCTGCCGGGCGTCCGGGCCCTCGGGCATCGAGGCTTCTCCGTGGACGCCGACGCCCTGCCCGGGGCCCTCGCGCGGCTCCTCGAGGCGGACGTCGTCGTCGAGCAGCCCGACACGCTGCGGGGGGAGGGCTGGATGCGCCCGTTCGTGCGCGCGGAGCTCGAGCGCGCGGGCGTGCCCGTGGTGGGCAGCTCCGCCGCCGCGTGCGCCCGGGCCGACGACAAGGCGCGGGCGCGGGAGGAGATGGCGGCGGCGGGCGTGCCCGTCGCGCGCGGGTCCGTGTGCTCCGGCGCGAAGGTCCGCCTGCCCGCGGGGCTCGTGCCTCCGTTCGTGGTGAAGGCCGCCCACGAGCACGGGAGCCGCGGGCTCGTGTTCGCGGCGACGCGCGCCGAGGCGGGGCGTGCGGCCCGCGGCCTCGTCTCGCGGGGACGCGTCGCGCTCGTGGAGGAGTACGTCGAGGGGATCGAGGTGACCGTGAGCCTCGTGGGGACGCCGCCGAGACCCCTGCCTCCGGTGCTCGTGCGGCTGCCGGCGTCGGACGGCCCCCGGGGCCTGCACACGTTCGCCCGCAAGTGGACGGGCTTCCCGGGCACGGGCGCGCCGACGGGGCGGCTCATCCCGGCGGCGCTGCCGCGGCC
>CAZJJQ010000706.1:0-2396 GCA_964546345.1 uncultured Planctomycetales bacterium | reverse complement strand
GGCCGTCGAGCGCCAAGCGCAGCAGCGCCCCGTGCACGTCGTCCGCGGTGTCGAGTCCCACGCCGTGCGCGTCGTCCCGGAGGGCCCTCGCCGCGCGCGCGCCCACGGCCAGCCACCCGAGGGTGCGGGCGTACGGGCTCACGCGGGGAGCACCGGCAGGAGCGCGTCCACCGCGTCGGGGAGGAACTGCACGCCGCGCATCCGGAGGATCTCGCGTCGCGCCTCGGAGCTCGAGAGGGTCCGGTGGTAGGGGCGCGAGTGCGTCATGGCGTCGTAGGCCTCGGCGACGCCGATGAGGGCCGCGCCCACGGGGATCTGCCCTTCCCGCAGGCCGTCCGGGTAGCCGAGGCCGTCGGGCCGCTCGTGGTGGTGGCGCACGAACGTCGCCGCCTCGCCGAGGTGCTCGATGAGACGCGCGCCGACGTCGGCGTGCGAACGGACCACCTGCATCTCCGTCGGGCTGAGCGGGCCCGCGCGCGAGAGGAGCTCCTCGGGGATCCCGACCTCGCCGATGTCGTGGAGGAACGCCGCCGTCTCGAGGGAGCGGCGCGCGCGGGCGTCGAGGGGCAGGCGCTGGCTCGCCGCGACGGTCAGGTGCGCGACGCGGTTCGAGTGGCCCGGCCGCAGCAGCCCGCGGCCCTCCATGGCCTCGAGCATGCGGCGCGCGACGTCCACGGCGTTCGACTCGGAGCGGCGCCGCACCACCTCGGCCTCGAGCGCGGGCTTGAGCGAGCGCGCGATCATGGCGAGGAGCGCCATGTCCTGGAGGTCCTTGGACGGCAGCAGGGGACGCAGGAGGACGATGCCGCCCGCGGGGGTGCCGCTGAGCCGGAGCGCCGCGGCCATGCCCTCGAGGGGGCGGCCCTGGCCCAGCACGTCGTCGCAGACCACCCCGTTCGCGTCGTTCCGCGCGCGGTCGAGGAGGAGCGCGCCGAGGGGCTGGGGCAGCGCCACGGGGTCGTCGCCCTCGCGGTGCTCGGCCTCGAGCACGTCGTCCCCCGTGGCGACCTCGATGCGGGTGACGTGCGCGTGGAACCGGCGCGCCGTGATCCGGGCCGCGGTCTGGAGCACGTGGGCGACGTCCTCGCAGGCGAGCAGGTCCGTCAGCTCCGCGACGAACTCGAGGTCCCGGACGCGGCGCTCGAGGTCGCGGCGCGAGAGCTTGAGGTCGTGCTGCGCGGAGAGGAGCGCGTCCTCCGTGTCGCGGCGGGCCCGACGGAGGGTCTCGTTCTCGGTGCGAACCTCCTGGAGGGCGGCGCTGTCGCGGAACTCCGTCCGACGCTCGGCCAGGACGCGCTCCACCACGCGGCGAAGGTCCTCGAGGCCGAACGGCTTCATGAGGTAGTCGTCGGCCCCGTGGCGGAGGGCGGAGACCGCGGTCTCGGTGCTCGCGTACGCGGTGATGAGCACGCTGCCGATGCCCGGGGTCGCGCGCTTGGCCGCCTGGATGAGCTCGAGCCCGCTCATCTCGGGCATCTTCAGATCGGTCACCAGGAGCTCGACGGGGGGCCCGGAGGTGATGTCGGCCAGCGCCTCCTTGGCGTTCGCCCGGCTCGTCACGCGGTAGCCGTCGCGCCGAAGGGCTGCGGACAGGATGTCGCGGATCTGGGGCTCGTCGTCCACCACGAGGATGTGGGGGTGGGTGGCGGTGTCGATCGGGGCGGGCGCGGTGGAGATCACGGTGGGAGAGATCGGTTGCGGGAGGCGCCGACTTGCCGGGTCCCCGTGCCGGTGGGGGGGGCGACCGGGGGGGCTCCCTCCCCCGCGCCCCCACCCTCCCGGACGCGTTTGCCCCCCGGTCGCCGGCCCCCCGGCCGGGCCTAGCGTCAGGCGGGGGTGAAACGGAGGCCGAGGACGGTGCCCGCCTCCGTGGTGCGGACGTCGAGCCCGCCGCCGTGGGCCTCCGCGACGGCGCGGGCGAGCGCGAGGCCGGGGCGGGAGAGGCGGGTGCGCTCGTCGATCTCCACGACGGCGTCGCGGGCGGCGGTGGCGGTCGGGCCGTCGAGATGGACCCCGCGGACGCGGAGGGCGACCTCGGCGAAGCGCCTGCCTCTCACGGTGCGCGTGCGGACGACGGCCTGGAGGCGGGTGGGGGTGCCTTCCGGCAGGCGCGCGAGGAGGGAGCGGGCGGCGGTGTCGAGGGCCGCGCGGACGAGGTCGGGGTCGAGGCCGGCGTCGAGGGGGTCGCCGGTGACGCTCGCGGGCTCGGTGAGGCGGGCCGCACGGGCGGGCGCGGCGAGGGCCTCGGCGACGAAGGGCTTGAGGTCGATGCGGACGCGGCGGGGCGGCGTCAGGCCGCCGTAGGAGGCGACGATCTCGACGGCGTCGCGGATGCGGGCGAGCTCGCGGGCGAGGCCGTCGCGTAGCGCGGGGTCGAGGGCGGCCGCGTGCGCCTC
>CAZJJQ010000705.1:0-2398 GCA_964546345.1 uncultured Planctomycetales bacterium | reverse complement strand
GGCGGTCGGCCCCCCCCCCTCGGCCGCGAAGGCCCTCGCGCGCTCCCCCCCCGGGGCGAGCGTGAGGGCGAACCCGAGGGCCAGGGCAGGGAGAGCTCCGCGCAGGGGGGGGAGTAACAGTCTCCCCCGCTCCGACGCGGGCCGGCCCCCGCCGCCCCCCGGCATTCCACGCAGGGCCAGGTCCGGTCGCAGGAGAGTCCACATGGGACCGGAGGATACGGAACACCCCGGAACGGCACCAGGGGCGACGGGTCGGCGAGCACGGACCAGGCCCCCCGGCGCCCGTGGGAACCTCCGACCCGTGGAAGACCGGATTTCTCGCCCCGGCAAGTTGACGCGCCCTGGGCGGGGCCCTACCATCTTGATATCGGACTAAATAAGTCCGAGATTGCCCTTCCGCTCGATCCCGCCTTTGTACCCGAGCCGGCCTCGGGTCCCCACCCAAACCGCCAGAGTCCGCGCGACGGGAGGCCCCGCCCCCATGATCCGGATCAGCAAGATCGCCGACTACGCCGTCCTGCTCGTGGTGCACATCGCCGTGGACCGGACGCGCGGCGTGCACTCGGCCCGCGACCTCTCCCGGCACACGCGCGTGCCCCTCCCCACCGCCAGCAAGATCCTGAAGGCGCTCGGGCACGCGGGCCTCCTGACGTCGTCGCGCGGCGTGGGCGGCGGCTTCCGCCTGGCGCGCCCGGCCGAGGAGATCAGCGTGGGCGCCGTGATCACGGCGCTCGAGGGCCCGGTCGCGCTCACCGAGTGCCAGAGCCCCGAGGCCAACACGTGCGGCATCGAGCGCTCGTGCCCCGTCCGGGCGCCGTGGGAGCGGGTGAACCGCGCCATCCGGGAGACCCTGGAGGCGTTGACCATCGCCGACATCGTCGCGGGGCAGATCCCCGCGTTCGCGAGCGCGGCGGCGCGCGCGGCGGCCCGCCTGGGCGACGCCGCGTCGGGCCCTCCCGCCGGGCAGCCCCCGCGCCCCGTCGCGGGCCTCGCGGGGGCATCATGAGCGACCGGGTCCCCGCGGCGACCGGCGCCGGCGCCCCCTCCGACGAGCAGAAGACCCTCGCGGACGTGACGGGCCAGGAGTACCGCTGGGGCTTCGTCACCGACGTCGAGACCGAGACCGTCCCGAAGGGCCTCTCGGAGGACGTGGTCCGCCTCATCTCGGCCAAGAAGGCCGAGCCCGCGTGGCTCCTCGAGTGGCGGCTCAAGGCCTTCCGGCACTGGCTCGGCATGAAGGAGCCCCGGTGGCCGAAGGTCCACTACCCCCCCATCGACTACCAGGACATGGCCTACTGGTCGGCGCCGAAGAGCGCCGCGTCGCGGCCGAAGAGCCTCGACGAGGTGGACCCCGAGCTCCTCAAGACCTACGAGAAGCTCGGCATCCCGCTCGCCGAGCGCGCGGCGCTCGCCGGCGTGGCGGTGGACGCGGTGTTCGACAGCGTCTCCGTCGCCACGTCCTTCAAGGACAAGCTGGCGAGCCTCGGCATCGTCTTCTGCTCGTTCAGCGAGGCCGTGCGCGAGTTCCCCGACCTCGTGCGCCGGTACCTCGGCTCGGTGGTCCCCCAGGGCGACAACTTCTTCGCCGCGCTCAACTCCGCGGTGTTCAGCGACGGGTCCTTCGTCTACGTGCCGAAGGGCGTGCGCTGCCCCATGGAGCTCTCGACCTACTTCCGCATCAACGCGGCCGACACCGGCCAGTTCGAGCGCACCCTCATCGTCGCCGACGAAGGCGCCTACGTCTCCTACCTCGAGGGCTGCACGGCCCCCAAGCGCGACACGAACCAGCTCCACGCCGCCGTGGTCGAGCTCGTGGCCCTCGACCACGCCGAGATCAAGTACTCCACGGTCCAGAACTGGTACCCCGGCGACAAGGACGGCAAGGGCGGCATCTACAACTTCGTCACGAAGCGCGGCGCCTGCCGCGGCGTGCGGAGCAAGATCAGCTGGACCCAGGTCGAGACGGGGTCGGCCATCACGTGGAAGTACCCGTCGTGCATCCTGCAGGGCGAGGGGAGCGTGGGCGAGTTCTACAGCGTCGCGCTCGCGAACCACTTCCAGCAGGCCGACACCGGCACGAAGATGATCCACGTCGGCAAGGACACGCGCAGCACGATCGTCAGCAAGGGCATCAGCGCGGGCCGGGGCCAGAACTCGTATCGGGGCCTCGTCAAGATCCTCAAGGGCGCGGCGAACGCCCGCAACTACACGCAGTGCGACTCGCTGCTGATGGGCGACCGGTGCGGCGCGCACACGTTCCCCTACGTCGAGGTCCGCAACTCGACGGCACGCGTCGAGCACGAGGCCAGCACCAGCAAGATCGACGAGGACCAGATCTTCTACGCGAACCAGCGCGGCATCCGCACCGAGGACGCCGTGATCATGATCGTCAACGGCT
>CAZJJQ010000704.1:0-2399 GCA_964546345.1 uncultured Planctomycetales bacterium | reverse complement strand
CGAGGCCGTCTTCGATGGAGTAGATCGGATGGTTCCCGCACCAACCTTCGTAGATGGAGACCAGGTCGGCCGCCGTCACGCGGCGGCCCTCGAACCGGTAGGAGCCTTCGGCGTACAGCTCGGTCGCGGCGACGTCGAGGGCCAGGGCCACGTCCTTCCCGAGGACGTAGCCGGCCTTGCCGACGGCCGCGGCGACGGCCTCGATGGCCGCCGCGTTGCTGCCCAGGCGCGGGGCGAAGCCGCCCTCGTCGCCCACGGCCGTGGACGCGCCCTTGGCCTTCAGGAGCCCCTTGAGCGCCTGGTAGATCTCCGCGCCCGCGCGCAGGCCCTCGGCGAACGTGGGGAGCCCGACGGGTGCGACCATCACCTCCTGGACGTCGAGCCCGTTGTCCGCATGGGCGCCGCCGTTGAGGACGTTGAGCATCGGCACCGGGAGGCGCCACTCCTTCGCGCCGAAGCGCTGGCCGAGGAAGCGGTAGAGGGGCAGGCCGGAGGCCGCCGCCGCCGCGTGCCCGGTGGCGAGGGACACCGCGAGGACCGCGTTCGCCCCCATGCGCGAGAGGTTCTCGGTGCCGTCCACCTTCCGGAGGGCGGCGTCCACGCCGGCGACGTCGAGCGCGTCCCGGCCGACCACGGCCTTGCCGAGCGCGCCCACCACGTGGGCCACCGCCTTCTGGACGCCCTTCCCGCCGAAGCGGGGGCCCCCGTCGCGGAGCTCGACCGCCTCGTGCGCGCCGGTGCTCGCGCCGCTCGGGACCATGGCGCGGCCCACGGCGCCGCCGACCAGGTGCACTTCGGCCTCCAGGGTGGGGTTGCCCCGGGAGTCGAGGATCTCGCGGGCGGCGACACGGGCGATGGTGGCGGTGCTCATGGGAGCGGAGCGTAGCGGGTGCGTCCGCGGACGTGAAGGAACCGTGGCGCGTCCGACGGTGCGCGGGGCGGCAGGGCCGACGATCGGGGGGGCGGCGGGGGCCGGGCGCCCGGGCGCGTCGCCCCGCACCGACCGCATGCGCCGTTCGCCTCCCGTCAGGTGGGGCCCGTCCCCCGGGGCCCGCCGGAGGAGGGGTACACTGCGCGGCGGCATGCGCCCCGTCCTCGAATCGTCGCTGCCGCCCACCCTCCCGCGCCGTCGGCGACCCCGGCTCGTGGCGGTGCAGATCCTGCCGACGCTGATCACGCTGGGGAACGTCCTCTCCGGGTTCCTTGCGATCTCCTATGCGGTGGACGCGTGGGGGCGGGCCGGCGACTTCGCGGCGCAGGAGGCGCTCTGGGCCAAGGCGGCCTGGATGGTGTTCGTAGGCATGGTCTGCGACGCGCTCGACGGGCGCGTGGCGCGGCTCACGGGGGCGGAGAGCGCCTTCGGCGCCGAGCTCGACAGCCTGGCCGACATGATCACCTTCGGCGTCGCCCCCGCCCTCCTCGCGAAGTCCATCTCGCAGCACGCCCTGCCCTGGCTTCCGCCGAAGGTCGCGACCGTCCTCGCCATGGTCTACGTGCTGGGCGCGGCCCTGCGGCTCGCGCGCTACAACGTCGAGTCGGCGCGCGTCACGGCGCCGCACCACGTGACCCGGGTGTTCCGCGGGCTGCCGAGCCCCGGGGCCGCCGGCGTCGTCGCCTCCATCGTGCTCCTGCGGCACGAGTACGGGCTCGACACCATCGCCTGGGGTCTGCTGGCGGGCGCGCCGATCCTCGGCGTGCTCATGATCAGCCGGTTCGCGTTCACGCACGTGATGAACCGCTACCTGTCGGGCGCGCGCTCGCCGTTCCTGGCCGTGTTCCTGCTCGTGGGGGTCGTGCTCGCGGTGGAGCGCCCGGAGGCCACGCTCGCCGGGGTGTTCGTGCTCTACGCGGTCTCCGGGCCCCTGCTGTTCCTCACGGGCTGGCTGTTCGGGTGGCCCCGGTGGGCCGTGGACGAGGCGGGCGACGAGGACGACGACGACGACGACGAGGTGCCGGCCTCCCTGGGGGGGGGCTCGTCCTCATGACCGCCCCTTCCGGCGCGCGGGCGTTCGTCGCGCTCGGCAGCAACCTCGGCGACCGGCGCGCGCATCTCGAGAAGGCGCTGGCCGCGCTGGCGGCGACCCCCGGGGTGGCGGTGGCCGCGGTGTCCCCCGCCTACGAGAACCCGCCGGTGGGGGGGCCTCCCCAGGGCGACTACTGGAACGCGGTGGCCGAGGTGCGCACCACGCTCTCCCCGCGGGCCCTGTGGGGACGGCTCCGCGGCATCGAGGACGCGGGTGGCCGGGTCCGCACCGTGCGGGACGGCCCCCGCACGATCGACCTCGACCTCCTGGCCCACGGCTCGGAGTGCGTCTCCGAGTTCGACCTCACCCTGCCGCATCCGCGCGCCCTCGACCGGGCGTTCACGGTGGGGCCCTGGGCCGACGTCGCCCCCGAGG
>CAZJJQ010000703.1:0-2409 GCA_964546345.1 uncultured Planctomycetales bacterium | reverse complement strand
GCGGCCCCCGCCGCCCCCCCGATCCGCGCGTGGGCCCGCGGTCGCGCCCCGACGCCTCCCGCCTACTTCGGCGGCGGGGCGCCCTGGCCCTCGATGAGGGAGATCTGCTCGAGCGCCCAGATCGCGCTCGCCTTGCCCCACGCGGGGCCGTTGCCGTCGCGGACGCGCTCGAGCGCCGGGATGGCGGGCGAGCCGATGACGGCGATGGTCTTCGAGATCGGGTTGCCCGGCAGCGGGTCGCGCCCGTACTCCTTCGGCAGCGGCAGGGGGAGCATGGGCCAGGGAAGGCGTCCGGAGGACAGGGAGATCGCGAGGTCTTCGAGCGCCTCGGCGTGCGTCGCCGCCGGCACCTCGAGCCGCGGCATCGCCACCCAGAGGCCCGTTCCCGCGGCGTCGGGGACCGGGAGCTCCGCGCGCACGCGCCCGTCCACCACCACCGCGAACCGTCCGCCGGCCGCGGCCTTGACGAACTCGGCCCAGGCCGAGGCCTTCTCGAGGCGGACGCCGAGGCGCAGGCCCGCGACGCCGTCCCCCGACGTCTCGGGCCGGAAGGAGGAGAACCACGTCTCGTCCACCACCGCCGCGCCCGCGGCCGGCTCCCGCAGGAGCACGAAGTCGGCCGCGACCAGCTCGCCGACGGGTCTGCCCTCCCTCGGCGTCGGCAGCCACCGCGCGTCCTGCGGCCGGTAGGGGAGGCCGGCCTGGGCCGCCTCCACCCATCGGCGCGCCTCGGTCTCGAGCAGCGTGCCGTACGCGACGGGGCCGTCGTACGCCGTCGCCGCGGCGGGCCCCCGGGCGGTCGCCGGATCGACGGCCACGACGCGGAGGTCGAGGGCCCCGCGCGCCGCGAGGCGACGCTGCACGCGCTCGGCCTGCGCCCGCGTGTGGGCGCCCTCGAGCATGAGCTCGATCTGGCCGTCGGCGGTCCCGCGGATCGAGGCGCGCGTGTCCCCGCCCGCCTCGAGGCGCGTGCGGACGTGGCGGAGCTGGACGCCCACCACGTCGGCGGCGGGCCGCTCGGAGAGCCCGAGGCGCCTGGCTCCGGCGCCGTCGAGCGCGATGGTGAACGCGACGCCCTCCGGCGTCGGCGGCGGGCGCAGGAGCTGGCGCTCGAGGGCGGCGATCACGGGCCCCGGCTGGGTGTCGGCGAGGGTGACGAGGGACTCGCTCGCCTTCATCACCGTCTCGTCGTGGCCGACCCAGAGCAGCTCGGCCCACTCGTCGGCGGTCCGGCGCTCGAACTTCGGAGCCCCCTTGCCGCAGGCGGTCCCGAGGCCGAGGGCGGCCAGGAGCGCGAGGAGGGGCCGGAGCCGGGGGCGGGAGCGGGGGGCGAGGCAGGGTCGGCAGGCCATGGTGGGGGGTAGGATACGCCGGAATTGCCCCGGCTTGCCCGCCAGTACCGTGATCTCTCCGTCCCGGTCACGGAGTTCACCTTCACCGTGAACCTGCCGGAGGACGGCACCCGCCTCGACGTGCTGCTGCGGGCGCACTTCTCCTGGCGCAGCCGGGAGCACTTCCAGGGGATGATCGAGCGCGGGGACGTCCTCGTGAACGACGGCGTCCGCAAGGCCTCCCTCCGTCTTCGGAAGGGGGACGTGGTGCGGGTGCGGATCCCGGTGGCGGCGGACGCCCCCGCGAAGGAGACCGACGAGGGGCTCGTGGTCCTCTACGAGGACGATGCCCTCGTCGCGATCGACAAGGCGGCGGGCGTCGTGGCCCACCCCACGGGGCGCATCCGGCACGGGACCCTGATCAACCGCCTCCACGCCCGCTATCGCCGTCCCGGGGAGGGCCGCGCCGACGTCGTGCCGCGCCTGGCCCATCGCCTCGACAAGGACACGAGCGGCGTGGTCCTCGTCGTGAAGGACCGCCGCCTCGACGCCGAGGTCACGCGCTCGTTCTTCCGGCGCGAGGTGCGCAAGACCTACGTCGCGCTCGTCCACGGATCGCCGTCCGTGGACGCCGGCGTGGTGGATGCGCCGCTCGGTCCCGCGGAGGACGGCGACACGAAGCTGTCGATGTGCGTCCGCGCGGACGGCCAGGCCTCGTCCACGTCGTTCCGCGTGCTCGAGCGCCTGGGACGCTGGTCGTGGCTGGAGGTGGAGCCGCACACCGGCCGGACCCACCAGATCCGCGTCCATCTGCGTCACCTGGGCCACCCCATCGTCGCCGACCACCTCTACGGCGACGTGAGGCCCCTCCGCCGCAGCGACGCCGACCCGACGCTCTCCGACGAGGAGGACGCGGTCCTCCTCGATCGGCTGGCCCTGCACGCGCACCGCCTCGAGCTCGCGCATCCCGTGACGCGGGCGCCGCTCCGGCTCGAGAGCCCCGTGCCCCCCGACCTCGCGCGTGCGCTCGCCGAGGTGCGCACGCGCCTGCGCGGACCGCGGCGCGCCGCCGGTCGGG
>CAZJJQ010000702.1:0-2409 GCA_964546345.1 uncultured Planctomycetales bacterium | reverse complement strand
TCAGTCGAGGAGGGTGATCTCGAGCGGCACGTCGTCGTACGCGACGTCCACCTCGGCGAGAGCCGGCTCGCCCGAGCGCATCCTCGAGAGGCGGTAGCGACCGGGAAGAAGACCCCGGATTCGGAAGACCCCGTCGTGAACCTTCGTCTCCTTCTCCGGCATGGCCTCGAGTCCGCCCGCTGGGGACGGCACGCGAAACACCCGAAGGAGGGGGTCTGGCAGCGGCTTCCCCGCGGCAGATCGTAGGTGGCCGACGATCGAGGGTCCCGACGGCCCGGACCAGATCAGCGGGAAGGCGCGGGTCTCGCTCCGCTCGCCGACGGCGAGCGTCCCCCAGCTCGCGGGTACGTGGTCGCTCGAGATGCCGCGCACGTCGTAGGTGCCCGGGGAGAGGAGGGCGCGGAACACGCCGGGAGTCGACCGATGGGTGATCACCCGTCGCGCGTCCTGCCACAGCAACGTGCGCCACTCGCCGTCTCCCCCCGCCTTGCGCACCTCGACACGCCAGTAGGCCGGCGGGGAGGTCACGCTCGCGGTGAAGACCGTGCCGGCGGCGAGGGTGAGCGTGACCTCGAGCGTGGTCGGGCCGACCACGTCGAGGTCGCGCTCCACCGTCTCGAACCCCACCGCCGTCACGCGCACCCGAGAGCGCCCCTTCGGGAGGCCGGGGACGAGGGGCAGGCCGTCCCTGGTCGTCTCGCGCACGGGCGGCCACAGCGCGCCTGGGGAGGGCGGTCGGGTCGTCCGGACGGTCCCGTCCGCGGCGCGTTCGACGTGGAGCTCGATCTGCGACCCAGCCCCCCCGGGCCCCTCCACGACGGCCGCCTCGACGCCGGTCCCCGCGACGCCCTCGGGGATCGTCACCCGCAGCCCGACTTCCTCGTCGGGGGCAAAGCGCAGGGTCACCTCGCGCGTCTCCGGTCCGATGTGGACCTGGAACCGGCGTTCGGTGCGGACGGCCATCGACTCGCCCTTTTCCCAGTCCGGAATCGTGGTGTCCCGGAGCCACAGCAGGTGGTCGCCGGCGGAGACTCCGCGGGCGACGAAAGGTCCGCCCTCGCTCTTCTCGAGCATGCGTTCCGTTGGACTTGCGGGGTCGAGCCACAGGGACCGCACGGACTTGGGCCAGCCCTGCGGCGGGACCACTTGGAACGTCACGTCGCCGGCAGGGCGCAACGTGAGCAGGAGGTCGGTCGCGTCGCCGGAGAGCTCCCGGTCGGTGCTTCCATGCTCCCGACCCGGCGCGACGGCATGCAGGTCGTAGTGGCCGACCGGGAGATCCGTGAAACGGAACCGCCCCGCCGGATCGCACTTCGCCTCGCGGAACCTCCAGCGCGCCCCCCACGCTCCGGAACCCATCTCCACGCGAAGGTCGATCCAGACGTCGGCGCCCTCGATGCCACGCCCGGCCTCGTCCACGACCGAGCCCGCAAGGAACAGCGTCCCCGTCGGCTCGTGCGGCACGAAGGTCAGCGTGCCGTCGGGGGCGTCTCCTCCCCGGGGGAACGGGTCTGGGTGCGCTGGGGGCGCGAAAGGAGGGCCCGCCTGGGGCCCCGAGGTGCCCTCGAGGTGCGGACCGATCGGGACGAGACCGGCGGCGCCGTCCGCACCCGCGTCTCCCGGCTGCGGCTCGCGACCCACGCGCCGCTCGGTCGCCCACCACACGAGGCCGAGGGCCAGGCCCAGGACCCCGACGGCCGTCATGACCCGGCGTGAGCGAGCCCGTCGCGCTTCAGCACCGGGCATGCGCCATCCGGCTCGCGGCTCTCCCACGGCGTCCCTCCTCGCCTACGTGCTCCCGAGCGTCACGGTCAGCTTGAGCTTCTTGCCCTTGCGCTCGACGGTCAGCTCGACCTTGTCGCCCGGCTTGCCCTTGCTGAGCAGGTCGTTCCACGCGTTCGCGTCCGCGATCGGGGCGCCGTTCCAGGCGAGGAGCCGATCACCCTCCTTGACGCCCGCGCGTTTGCCGGGGCCCTTGTCGTCCACGTGGGCGGCGTAGGGCCCGTCGGGCCGGGGATCGACCCCCACCCCGAGGTAGGGCCCCACCTCGAAGCCGCCCGCGTCGCACTTCGTGAAGGCGGGCCGCTCCTTGCGCGTGGCCACCTCGAGCGCCACGAGGGAGGCGAACCGTGCCACGCGCGCGTGCCCGTCCAGGTTGAGGGTGTTCCAGTCGTCGCTCGGACGGTGATAGTCGCCGTGCAGGCCCGTGAAGAAGAACAGGACGGGGATGTCGCGCCCGTAGAACGACTCGTGATCGCTCGGAGCCTTGCCCCCGGGCCACATCTGGATCGGCGTGCGAAAGGCCTCCTTCCCGAGGCGCTCGAGGGTCTCCGGCCAGATCGGCGAGGTGCCCGTGCCGCCGACGTAGAGCTTCTCGTCGAGACGCCCCACCATGTCGAGGTTGAGCAT
>CAZJJQ010000701.1:0-2413 GCA_964546345.1 uncultured Planctomycetales bacterium | reverse complement strand
GTGCGGCGCGAGCAGCGCGTCCGTCCCGAGGTGGTCGGCGACGAGGTCGGGGCGCGCGTCGAGGTCGAAGAGTGCACGCAGGCGCGCCGTCACGTCGAGCAGCCGCGGCGCGAGCGACGGCGACACGTGCGCGAGCAGCGACGCGCCTCGGGGCGCGGCCGCGACGCGGATCCACCCCCCGTGCCCGTCGATCGCCACCGATCGCAGGTACTCGTCGCCGACCACCGACTCCACGCCCGGGATCGCGCGGCCCGCGAGGAAGCGCAGGAGCGAGGCGGCGTCGAGCGGCGGCCGGTAGTCGAGGCGGAGGGTCAGAGGATCTTCGGGGGCGGCGGGGGCGCGATCGGCGCGGAGCGAGGTCGGCGTGCGGCCGAAGCGCGCGCGGAAGACGGCGTGGAACCGCCGGAGGCTCGAGAAGCCCGCGGCGAACGCGACGTCGAGCACGGGCATCCGCGTGTCGTGCAGCAGCCGCTTGGCGAGCGCGAGCCGGCGCGACTGGGCCAGGTCGATCGGCGAGAGCCCCAGCTCGGCGACGAGCGTGCGGTGCAGATGCCGCGGCGTGACGCCCAGGGCGGCCGCGAGCTCCTCGACGGAGTGCGCGTCGAGCCAGCCGGACTCGATGCGCACGGTGGCGAGTCGCGCGAGACGCGAACGCGCATCGACGGCGCCGTGGCCCGGCGCGAGCTCGGGGCGGCAGCGCAGGCACGCGCGGAAGCCCGCCCGTTCGGCGTGGGCCGCGCTCTCGAAGAACGCGCACCGCTCGCGCGCGGGCAGGCGCGCGGGGCAGACGGGCCGGCAGTAGATCCCCGTGGTGCTCACCCCCACGAAGAACGTCCCGTCGAACCGCGGGTCGCGGGCCTTCAGAGCGGGATAGCAGGCGGCGGGATCGAGCGTCACGGCGGCACCCTACGCTGCCCGGCCGATCCCGTCCGGCCGCAATCGGACCTGGGAGCGGAGCGCCGGCAGGCTCAGGCCGTCGCGGCCGCACCGTGGACCGGCGGCGTCTCCCCGAGCCGGATCTCCGGGTGGCTGCCGGTGAAGTAGCGGCAGGTCCACTCGTCCACGAAGAGGATCACCGGGTCGCCGGCCCAGCTGGTGGCGAGCTGCGCCTGCGAGGGGAGCATCTCGGTCCGCACCTCCCCCGCGAGGATCCACCGCATGACGGTGAAGGGCGCGGGCTCGATGGCGGCCTCCGCCCCGTACTCCGACTCGAGGCGGAACTTCAGCACCTCGAACTGCAGGGGCCCGACGGCCCCGAGGAGCGTGCCGCGCTGCGCCCCCTCCGGCACCTCGAAGCTGCGCACCACGCCCTCCTGCAGGAGCTGGTCGAGGCCCTTGCGGAACCGCTTGTACTGGGAGCTGCTCCCGCTGCGCATCCACGCGAACGTCTCGCAGGCGAACGCCGGGATCGTGTCGAAGGTGAGGGTGGGGTCGTCGGCGAGCGTGTCGCCGATCCGGTAGTCCTCGGTCGCGACGAGCCCGACGACGTCGCCCGCGTACGCCTCGTCCACGGTCTCGCGCGACCGGCCGAACACGCGGTGCGAGCTCGCCAGCCGCACGCGTTCGCCCGTGCGCGTGTGCACCACGGACATGTCCCGCTCGAACCGGCCCGAGCAGATGCGCAGGAACGCGAGGCGGTCCCGGTGCTTCGGGTCCATGTTGGCCTGCACCTTGAACACGTACCCGGAGAAGCCCGGCCCCGCGGGATCGACGGCGCGGCCCGCCGCCGTGCGCGGCTGGGGGGGCGGCGCGAGCTCGAGGAACGCGTCGAGGAGCAGCTGGACGCCGAAGTTGTTCACGGCGCTGCCGAAGAAGACGGGCGTCATCTCGCCGCGCCGCACGGCCTCGGCGTCGAAGGCGTGCCCCGCGCCGTCGAGCAGCGCGAGCTCCTCGAGCATCCGCGCCCACAGGTCGGGGGAGACGGACGCCTCGTCCGGCGGGACCGTCGGATCGACGACCTCCACCGGCGCTCGGTAGGCGCCGCCGGGGACGCGCTCGAACAGGTGCACCTGCCGCGACCGGCGGTCGTAGAGCCCCCGGAACTCGGCGCCCTGCCCGACGGGCCAGTTCATGGGGCACGGCCGAAGGCCCAGCACCTCCTCGAGCTCGTCGAGCAGCGCGAACGGGTCGCGCGTCGGCCGGTCGAGCTTGTTCATGAACGTGAAGATGGGCAGGTGCTGCCGCCGGCACACCTCGAACAGCTTCCTCGTCTGGCGTTCGATGCCCTTCGCGGCGTCGATCACCATGACCGCCGAGTCCACCGCCGTGATCACGCGGTAGGTGTCCTCGGAGAAGTCGCGGTGACCCGGCGTGTCGAGCAGGTTGACGCAGTACCCGCGGTAGTCGAACTGGAGAACCGTGGAGCTGACCGAGATCCCGCCCGTTGAAGAGGCCCCCACCAAGGGCGAAAGCC
>CAZJJQ010000700.1:0-2423 GCA_964546345.1 uncultured Planctomycetales bacterium | reverse complement strand
TGGTAGCTGCTGGACAGATACCCGTCATAGCAGAGCACCACCAGGTTGTCCGAGCCCATCCCCGCGACGTAGACGCGGCGCCCCACCCCGTCCACGACGACCGCCCGCGGGTCGCCGATCGACGCCGCACGCAGGGCCGGCGCGACACGGGAGGCGCCGTAGGTCAGGTGGGGATTCAGGTCCACGATCAGGGGGGCGGCGGGGGCCGAGGGGCTCACGCGCGCGGCGAGCACCCGGAGGAACCGACCCGCGATCGCGGGCTCGAAGCGTCGCTCGTTCGTCGCGTCCGTGCCGACGACCCACACGTCGCCGCTCGACGCGTCCACGGCCAGGTCCATGCACAGGTTCATGAGCCGCGAGACGTAGGTGACCCCGAGCGTGGCCGTGTCGATCACGGCCACGTCGCGATCCGGCAGGTCCCAGCCGACGGGACGCCCCGACGCGGGGGCGCTCGCCCCGCTCACGAAGGGCGTCCAGTCGGCGCCGGTGTCGTCCCGCCAGGCGCCGGCGGCGTCCTTGCGCACGATGAGGCTCACGGCGGGCGGCGGCGGCAGCAGGGGCGCGAGGGGCGGATCGAAGAACGGCGACGCGTTGGGCGCCGGGTTGACGCCGCCGTGGGGCGTGGCCGGGTTGCTCACCACGTTGGGGGGGAAGAACCCCACCGGCGAGCCCGGGCCCGTGGCGATGCCCCCGCCGAGCACGGTGGTGCCGTTGCCCGACTCGAACACGGCCGCGTACACCCGACGCCCGTCGGGGCTGACGGCCAGGGCGCGGGGATCCTCCGCGTCGATGGGCACGGTCACGGGAGGGGCGGCCAGGTCGGCCGGATCGAACACCTGGACCGCGTTCGCCTGCGAGCAGGACACGAAGGCGCGCACCGGGTCGCCGGCGAACACGACGTCGCAGGGCTCGTCGAGGGTGGCGAGCGTGGCGCGCACCCGACGCGTCGGGAGGTCCACCACGCTCACGCTGTCCGAGACGTGGTTGACGACCCAGGCCTCGCCGTCGCCGTGGAACCGGACGGACACGGGGTCGATGCCCGTGAACACCGAGTCGGTCCAGACGGGCGTGCCGGTGGCGAGCGAGAAGAGCTCGACGCGCGCGTCGGCGAGGTTCGCCACCAGCAGGGTCGTGCCGTCGGGACTGAGCGCGAGGGGGGAGACGGGCGGCGTCTCGAAGTTGACGAACGAGGGCGACGCGGGCGGGACGATCGGAGGCGCCGGCGGTCCCGACGGGGCGTCGCCTCCTCCGCCCCCCCCGCACGCCGCAGCGCCGGAGAGGAGCGCCGCCAGGAGCCCGAACGCGGTCACGGAGCGTAGGAGCCGGGCCACGGGCTCACCCCTTCCGGAAGGCCGCGAGCACCTCGGCCTCCCGCGCCGCGGAGAGCCCGGGCGCGCGTTCGCCCCACGCCGGCGACCGCTTCGTCTCGTGCACCCACGCCACGGTGTCGGCGAGGGTCCGCGCGATCGGCCGGAAGACGAGGCCCTTCGCGACGGCGCGCGCGTTCCTCACGGGCGCGGCGACCTCCGGCGGCATCCACAGCGGCAGGTGCTGCCACGGGGCCACGCGCTGCGCGGCGAGGAACGCCGCGGGCACCCACGTGAACGTGACGTCGTGACGCAACGCGCACTTCGCGCCGTGGAGCATCTCGACGAAGGAGAGCGGCCCCTCGAAGCCGACGGCGTTCATCGTGCCGACGGCCCGGTCCTCCGCGAGGCGCACGATGAACGCGCCCAGGTCGCGCACGTCGATGCACTGGACCCCCGCGGTCCCGTCGCCCGGCGCGAGCACCTCGCCGCCGCGCGCGACCCGCACCGGCCAGTAGGTGAAGCGGTCGGTGGGGTCGCCGGGCCCGACGATGAGCCCGGGCCTCACGTTCGCCACGCGGCCGGGCCAGCCGGCCTCCGCGGCCTGCTCGCACAGGGCCTTGAGCGGGCCGTACGCCGCGTCGGAGAGCTGTTCCGACGTCGGGTCCGCGAGCGTACCGACCGGCGTCTCCTCGTCGATCGGATCGGGCTTCGACCCGTACCCGGGATACACGCTGATGGTGGACACCAGCGTGTAGTGCCCTACGCCTTCGCCCAGGGCCTCCCGCACGCGCCGCACGTGCGAAGGCACGTACGCCGACGTGTCGAACACGGCGTCGAACGTCCGTCCCCGGAGCGCCGACACGTCCCCGTTGCGATCCCCGCGCAGCTTCTCGAGCGTCGGGAACAGCCCCGGATGGGTCTTCCCTCGGTTGAACAGGGTCACGGTGTGACCGCGCGCCATCGCGCTGCCCACGATCTCGGGCCCGAGGAACGCGGTCCCGCCGAGCATCAGGATCCTGAGCGGCTTCGCGGACGGAGCGGCCGGCGCGGGGGAGGTCGGGGGCGCCGGGGGCGGAGGGGCGGCGCTGCGGGCGGGGGCTCGTCGGACGCCGC
>CAZJJQ010000699.1:0-2426 GCA_964546345.1 uncultured Planctomycetales bacterium | reverse complement strand
ACCTTCACCCGTGACGAGGTCGAGCCGCTCGTCGAGCGCGAGCGCTTCGCCGAGGCGGTCGCCGCGCTCGAGGAGCTGCTCCGCAGGGAGCTCCCCGTGGCGGGGCCCGCGCAGCACGCGCTGCGCGAGCAGCTCGGCGCGCTGCGCCAGCGCTCGGACGAGGCGATCGAGGACCAGCGCCGCCTCGCCTTCGAGGCCGAGCCCCGCGACCTGGCCGACCTCGTCGGCGACCTCGAGCGATGGACCGCCGAGCTCGGCTGGCGCTTCGCGCCCACGGGCAAGCTGCGCGAGGAGCGTCAGCGGGCGCAGGAGGCCCTCGACGCCGCGCGCGGGCTCGAGCGCCGCGTGAGGCAGGAGCTCGCGGCGCTCGACGACGCCTGGCTCGAGGGGGGCGTCTCCACCCTCCGTCTCTCCGGCCTGCACGCCGACGAGCGCGCGCGCCGCGGCCGGGTCGTCGAAGAGCTCGTGGCGCAGCGCGCCGCGCTCGTCGGCAGCCCGCGCTACGTGACCGCGCCGCGCCTCGAAGAGCTGGTGAGGGCGCCCTTCGACGCGCGCCTCCGCCAGGTGGACGCCGCCGTCGAACGGGAGGCGAAGGAGGTCGTCGTGCGGGCGGAGCGGCTGGCCGAGGCCGGCGACCCGCGTGCCGGCATGGCGGCCCTCGAGGCCTTCGCCGCGGCCGCCGCGGCGGACGGCGAGTTCCCCGCGGAGTCCCAGGAGGTGCGCGCCGCGCTTCAGAGCCTCGAGGAGCGCACCCGCGGGGAGCGCGAGGCGGCGTCCCGCCTGCTCGACGACGTGGTGTCGGGCACCGTGGCCGCGCTCCGGGCCGGCGACCCGAAGGCCGTGGCGGAGCTGGTCGAGCAGGCGCAGGCGAAGGCGAAGGGCGCCGCGGTCCAGACCGTCCTGCGCGACCTCGACGCGCTCGCGAAGGTCCCCGCCCTGCACGGGCTCCTCTTCGAGCGGGCCCTCGCGGGGCTCGAGGCCCACGTGGGCCCGGACGAGAAGCACTGGATCGAAGCCCTCACCTTCCGGGGTGGCGTCGTGGAGACGCGCTGCGAGATCCTGGAGGTGCTGCGCGAGCCGCGCGCCTTCTGGATGCGCACCCACCGGGGCAACGCCCTCGGGCCGCGCGTGCTCAAGCAGCTGAACGACCTCGACGTCGCCGACCTCGAGCGGCTCGCCGAGCTCTCGTCCGACGTGCCCGAGGAGGCCGCGGCCGTCGCGCTGCACGCGTTCGCCTCGCTCCCCACCTCGACCGACGACGTGCCCCGGGACCACCTGGCCCACCGGCTCTTGCGTGACCGGCTCGTCCGCGCGGGCCCCCTCCTCGCGCCCCTCCTCGCGTGGGCCGAGCGTCGCACGCAGGCGCTCGGGAAGGAGGCCGACGCCCTCGAGGAGCAGGCGGCCTACAACTTCCGCGAGGGGCAGGACACGTTGGCGAAGGGGAAGTACGACCTCGCCGAGTTCCACCTCCTCACGAAGCTCCTCTCGCCACCCCTCTCCTACACCTCGTTCGTGCGCCAGCGGGAGGCCCAGATCCGCGCCGACCTCAAGGGGCTCGAGGGGCGCAAGGACGCCGACCTCCTCACCCGCCTCCTCGTGGGCGTCGCGATCCCGCGTCGGGAGACGCGCCCCGACGGGGGCATCGACGTGGACCTCCTGTTCACCTTCGACCGGTACGAGCAGCTCGAGAACTTCTCCGGGGGCTGGGCGCGCCTCGTCGGGTCGAACTCGGGCTCGGTCGTCACTCCGGGACAGGAGCCTGACCAGAGCCTCGCGCTCCATCCCGGGAGCGACGGCGAGGTGACCAAGGACCGCCCGCTCGTCTTCCCCTCGTGCCTGGACCCCGCCTACGAGATGTCCGTCCAGTTCATGCTGGCCGGGAAGCCCGTCCCCTTGTTCCTCGGCCTCGATCTCGACGGGGTGCAGGTCGGCATCCTCTCCGACGATCCGCTGCTCCACCGGTTCCCCGCCGACGTACCCCGGCTCGAGAGCGACGGAGCCTCGCCCCCCAAGCACGACGTGTACGGGCGGGGCCGCGGCGTGATGTTCCGCGCGGAGCGCGACTTCGGCGACCCGGCCCGCTGGCCGTGGCCCGACGGCCACCAGGGCCGGCACTTCGTCCCGCCCGAGATCTCGAAGAAGGGGCGCAAGGAGCGGCTCGACCAGGAGTGGTTCGCCTTCGAGAACCGCGATCGCCCCTACCGGGTGAAGTTCACGCGCCACCCGGACGGCCGCGTCCGGCTCGAGATCAACGGCCAGGAGGTCGCGAGCACGTCGGGCGAGGCGTTCCGCACCGCCCGCAGCGACGGGAAGATCGCGCTGCTCGCCTTCACCCCGTGCGTGATCGACGATCTCCAGATCACCGGTCGCATCTCCTCGGCGTGGCTCGCGCGCCGGAAGGCGTCGCTGCCCGGCCCCACGCCGGT
>CAZJJQ010000698.1:0-2426 GCA_964546345.1 uncultured Planctomycetales bacterium | reverse complement strand
TCTCCCTCGCGCGCCCGCAAGCAGCGACGTCAGCGCCGCCCCCGGGCGCGGCTTCTTCATCAGCTCCCGTTGCGCTGTCATGATCCCCGCCACGCCCTTCGAGTGGTCGACCCGCTCCGTCGCCAGCCCGAGCAGCTCGACGACGCCGTGCACGAGCGCGTCGAGGTCGCCGGGCGAGACGACGCCGGGGCCGTCGACCCAGGTGCTCAGCGTCTTCTCGAGCGAGGCCAGGTTGGCGCCCGCGACGTGCCACACGCGCCCGCGCTCGTAGGCGGTCGTGACGGGCTTCGCGCGGTCCGACTTGTCCCGGCGCGCGTACACCTCCCGCACGTAGATCACCCGCGGGTTGTGTGGGGGCGCGCGGTCGTCTTTGCCTAGGACCTCGACAGAGATCCCCTTGTCCCCGACCTCGGCGCGGATGTTCTGGGCCACGAGCTCGCCGCCCTTGTTCGTCTCGACCACGACGCAGTCGCACTTCCCGCCGAGGTACATGTCGATCACGAGCGAGCCCCACGCGCGCGCCGTGTGCTTCGCGCTCCGGTCCGCGATCACGTAGGCCATGCGGTCGGCGCCGAGCCCGAGGTCTGCGATCCCGGTCGTGTCCGAGCCGGCCTTGGACGTCGTCGCGGGGTCGACCGAGATCACGCGGCGGAGGTACCGCGCGGGCGCCGCGCGCCGCCGCTCGCGTAGCAGCTCCGGCGGCACCGTGACCGCCTCCGCCGCCTCGAGGCTCATCTCGCCGTCGAGCTCCTCACGCCCCGCCGTCGTGCCCTCGAACTCCTCGATGAGCGCGCGGACCGCCGCCGGCGCGAGGTGCGCGTAGTTCTCGCGCATCGAGCCGCGGACGACCACGCTCGTCACGGGGTCGCGCTCGGCCATGCGAAGCAGCCGCATCAGGATCGGATGGCCCGCCTTCGGCGTCGCGTCCACGATCATGCGCGCGCGACCTTTTCGCGTCGCGAAGCGAAAGTTGATGTAGGCCTCCTCGCGCGTCGCCGTGGGCCAGCTCTGCAGCTCGGACAGCCAGCAAAGCTGCAGGTTCTTCGAGCGGATGTTCTGCGGCGCCTCGGGCGTGTACGCGTAGGCCACGGCCCCGTTCGGCCACACGAGCTTGGCCTCGCCGTCGATCCACTTCGGCACGAACCGCGGCGGGCTCGCCTCGATGAGGGTGAGCACGTTGACGTCGTACGTCTTCACGTCGGTCTGCGCGGCCATCCCCATCTGGCGGACCTCGCCGCGCTCGATCATCCGGACGATGGCCGGCGCCGCGGCGGCCGTCTTCCCCCAGCCGCGGCCGGTGAGGAAGATCCAGTTGAGCCAGTCGCCCGGGGGCGGGAGCTGGTTCGGGCGCGCCCAAAACCCCTCGCCTTGGTAGTGGAGCGCGGCGAGCTCCACGTTCGTGAGGGAGTCGAGCACCGCCGCGAGCGCCGTTCGAGCGCCGTCCGGCCCGAACTCGTCGAGGAGGCGCTCGAGCGCGCGCACCGCGGGGCTCTGCTCGGTCACAGCACGCCTCGGTTCCCGATGATGTTCTCGAGCGTCTCGAAGAACAGGGCGCGCCCCTTCTGCGCCGCGGCCCGGATGTCGATCGCCTCGTTGGGGTCGACCGCCGGCGGAGGGGCGCCCTTGCGCCTGGCCTCGAGGAGCGCCGTCGCGCGGGCCGCGAGCGACGCCTGGGCCGCCACGTTGCCGGCCTTCTTGGCCACCGCGAACGCCTTCCGGACCTCGTCGAGCCACCATGTGAGCTGCTCGAGCGGTGCCTCGGCGAGCTCGTCGGGGGCGGTCGGGATGTCCGACGGCGCACCGTCCTCGGCGAGGGGCGCGGCGCCCCCCTGGCCCACGCTCTTCCCCGCCCGACGGTCCCCCAGGAGCTCGCGCAGCCGACGCCCGACAGACGCCTCCGACGCGCCGGGGACCCCGTCGGCCGACAGGGCGGCGGCGATCGCCTTGGCCGAGGCCCCCTCCTTGGCCATCCGGTCGAATTTGCGCTGAGCCTTCGCGGGCCACTTGGTCTTGGGTGGTGCCATTTGTCGTTCAGTTCCCGTCAAAACCCCGTCACATGGGGGGCCAAAACGATGTGATTTACAGGCGAATTTTGGCAAATCCCGAGCGAGAGTCCACTCCGGCCTGAGTGACGACCCCCCGTAACCCCCCCTCTCGCTCGGGTCGGGCCGCTCGTCCGTCGAGGATGCCCGTGGACGCGTCGACGGACCGGGCCGCCCCACGGTGAGGGTGAGGGCGCGCTCGCCCGTCTCGGGCCGGATGGGTGGCGAGGGTGGGCCAGTGCTGCGCACGGCGCGGCGCCCTCGTTGCTCGGGCTACCGTGGTCGCGTGGTCACCGTGGTCAGACCACGCCCCGACCACGTGGACCACGGTGGGGCCCCCGGCCCGACCACCGTGGTCGTGGTCAGTGGGGGGGTACGGGGGGG
>CAZJJQ010000697.1:0-2432 GCA_964546345.1 uncultured Planctomycetales bacterium | reverse complement strand
TCTTGCGTACGTCGGAGTCCTTCTCGCGCGACGGCAGCTCGGCCTCGCCGACGTGCGTGGAGTACCGTCCCTCGCCGCGCCCGACCAGGGTGTCCCGGGTCCACTCGGGGACGCCGCTGACCAGGGCTTCGACACCGTACGGCGAGACGTCCGGGGTGGGCGCGTCGATCGGTCGGAGGGATCGGCAAGGCTTGGGGAACGAGTACAGACGAGGCACCCCGGCGTGCCGGTGCAGCTCGTCTCCGGTGCAGTCCCGCCATGCCGGCAGGGCCTCCTGTTCGCTGGTGAGGCGATTGCCCCAGGGCCAGAGGCGCCGTTCCCGGCCGCGTGCCGCGACCTCCCACTGCGCCTCACTGGGGAGGCGACGACCCACCCAACAGGCGTAGGAGCGTGCCGTGCGCCACTCCACCCCCCACACCGGCCGCCGATCGGGCACCGGGGGCGGGTCGTGCGAACGCAGGGCTTCGGGCATCGCCTCCCCCCGCACCGCGGCGAAGGTCGCGAACTCCTCGACCGAGCACTCGCGACGATCGATGAGGAAGCCGGGCAACGTGACGGTCGCCAGCACGTCGATGTTCGACGCGTCGGGCGCGGGACATGCCTCCCGACCGAAGTAGTCGCCCCCCCGAGTCCACGGGTCCGGGGTGACGTCCTTGCCGTCTCCGAGCGTGTAGCGGCCTCCGGGGATCCACACGAGCGACTCCGGGGGGATGCGGACCACGTTCACCCGAAGCCCGGCGACCTCGGAGGGCGTGAGGGTCCGCACCGCGGGGGCGGAGGCCCGGCGCAGATCCACACGTTGGCCGGCCGTCACCGCGGGTCCGTCCCCCACGGCGACGGTGCCCTCGGCGACCAGCACGGCAGCCCCCCCGTCATCCACCTCGACGGCGAAGCGGGTCCCGCGCACGCCGAGCAGGACCGAGGGGGTGGCGATTTTGAACGTGGCCCCCCGAGGGCGGCCTTCGACCTGCGGGAGGACCCTCCCGCGCGCCAACGTGAGCGTCGCGGCGCTCGTCGGCGCGGCCGGGATCTCGAGCTCGGAGTCCTCGGCCAGCCGAAGCCAGACGTCCTTGTGCAGCTGGAGGTCCACCTCGCCTCCGAAGAACGTGCGCACGCGGTCTCCGACGCGGACGATGGCATTGGGCGCGTTGACGATCTCCTTGCCGTACGCGTCGGTCCACCGCACCGGAGACCACTGCTTCTCGCCGGGAGCCTGTCGCTCGACCTGACCCTGGATGCGCACGACCCGCACGCCCTCCGCGACGAACGTGTCCGTCGAAGGCGGCGTCCCCGGCACGACGGCCTGCACCTGCTCGGCGGGGACCAGGACCGTGCCGAAGTCCGTCACGACCTCGAGCATCCGGGTCCCGTTCACCGTGCGCTCCTGCGCGATCCGGCCCCGGAGCGCCCGGCCCGTGACGAGCCGCACCTCGGCAGGCCGCGCTGCGGCCACCGGGGCATCGTCCGCCGCGCAGGGCCGACGCCAGGTCGCGTCCGGGACCCAGCCGCTGACCATCGCCAGCAGCAGGCCCAGCCACCTCGGACCGTGGGGTGCCTCGACGTGGGCGCTCTCTCTCCACCTTCCCCCCGCCGTCACTTCAACCCCCAGCCGACGAGCCGCACCTCGGTCACCTCGACCGAGTCGGGTCCCGGTACGTGGACATGCGTGTCGGTGCGATCCGTCTGCACCCACCCTCCGGGGACGGCGGAGCTCCGCCACACGGACTCCTGACCGTCCGCCAGGGACATCTCACCGGCTCTCATGCGCGCATCCCATGGTTCCGGACGCGGGCTCGGGAATCGCCACATGCGTTGGTGGAGGTCGCAGTCGAGGCGACGCCCTTGGATCGTCAACGGATGAGACTCGTGCCGGTCGAGGAGGATCTTTGCGGCCTCCCCGCCATAGGGACGTGATGCCCTCTCGAGCTCGAACGGCACCACCCAGCGCTCGACTTCCTGGCGGACGGGCCGTCCCGCTTCCTGGGCCTTCCCGGGCTCGGCCGGAGGGCGAATGGTCAGGGCGATCTCCAGCCGCTCCGGCGAGATGCTCAGGAGGCGCTGGGTCCACGTGCGGGTGGACGCCCCGGATCTCTCGCCTCCGCGGCGGGTCGTGTACGTTGCCTGAAGCGTGACCCAGGCACCGGGCGGGAAGTCCTTCCAAGCCAGGTACTTGGGATTCTCGACCCACTCCACAGGCTTGGGTTCCTGCGCAGCCACCCACAGCCCTCCCACCCCGAGGAGGGCGAAGCACGAGGAGATCAGAGCAGCTCGCCAGCGCACGGAGGACCTCGCTCAGGGTGCGGGACGGCCGGAGGGGCCGATCGCGCGGATTCTACGCAAACCGACGGAGGCCCTCGACGCAGTTCCCGCGGGCGATCGCGCGGAGCGGCGATCGCGCGCGGGGCCCGCCGCCCGGGTGGCGGCGGGCGGCA
>CAZJJQ010000696.1:0-2432 GCA_964546345.1 uncultured Planctomycetales bacterium | reverse complement strand
CCGAGCGCGCGTGCTCTCCCGCGCCGCCGTGCGCGTCGGCGGTCCCCCCCTCGCCGCCCTCGCCCCCGGGCGCCTGCCCCGCAGCGCCGTCGGTGGCCCAGGCGAAGGCGAAGCCCATGGGGGCGGACACGGAGACGTTCGCCCCCTTGCCCGAGCGGCGCGCGAACGGCATGGGCTTCCCCCCCACCGCCATGACGAAGCCCGCCGTGGCCTCGCTCACGCCGACGTCCACCGCGTCCGGGGACTGGTCGGTGGCGTCGGCCCCGAAGGCGAGCACAAGGGTGCCGTCGCTCGAGCGGTAGACGCTCTTCGTGCCGTCCGTGGTCGGGGTGACCGAGGGCGGCAGCCGCTTGCCGGGCTTGGCGGGGTCCGGACGTCCGATGCGGAAGTCGTTCATCTCCTTGAGCAGCGCGGGAGGCGCCCCCACGAGGCTCGTGCGGCGCAGGCGCTCGCGCAGGTACTCGAACTCCGGCTCGACCTTCTTGACGAGGAGCGCCTTCAGGTAGTTCAGGTGGGGACGCGCCGCATCGGGAGGCGCCAGCCGGAGCGCGTTGTCGATCACCGGCCAGATGGCGGGTCCCATGACGAGCAGGCCCCGCCGCGCCTTCACGACCTCGCCCTCGCCCTTCACGATCACGTCCACGAGCTTCTGGGCGGCGGCGCGCACCTCGGGGGTGAGCTCGCTCGCCTCGCCCGGGAGCTTCGCGTCCGCCCCCGCGCTGGTCGCGAGCACGACGCCGAGGAGGGCGGTCAGGGCGAAGGGGACGAGCCGTCGGCGGAGGGACGTGCGCATAGGTCCGGGATTGTAGGGGGCGCGGGGGATCGGGGCATCCCCCCGCCCCCGGGTCCCCGCGGGCGAGGGGGGGCGCGTCCCCCGGGGGGCCGCCGGGACCTGTGCTACCTTCCGCCCGTGCCTCCCCCGGAAGCCCCCGCCACGGCCCTCTCTCCGCTGGTGGACAGCCACTGCCACCTCACCTGGGACGGGCTCCACGGCGACGTGGACGGGGTGGTCGCGCGCGCGCGCGCCGCGGGCGTGACCCAGATGGTGGTGGTGGCCACCGACGAGCGCACCGCCGAGGCGGCCGCGGCGGTCTGCGAGGGCCGGGAGGGCCTGTTCCCCACCGCCGGCCTCCACCCCAACGACCTGCCCGCCGACTGGACGGCCTCCTTCGCGGCGGTGGAGCGGCTCCTGCGCTCCGGCCGGTTCGTGGGCGTCGGGGAGACGGGCCTCGACCGGTACCGCGACGCGGTGGACCCCGGCCCCCAGCGGGACGCGTTCCGGGCCCACCTCGAGCTCGCCCGGACGCTCGACCTGCCCGTCATCGTCCACCTGCGCGACCAGGACGGCCGGTGGGAGGCCTACGACGAGGCCGCGGACCTCCTCGCGTCCGTGCCCGGCGTGCGGGGGGTGATCCACTGCTACACGGGCGACGCCGCCCACGCCCGACGCTACCTCGAGCTCGGCCTCTACGTCTCCTTCAGCGGCATCCTCACGTTCCCGAAGGCGGAGAACGTCCGCGAGGCCGCGCGCGCCGTGCCCATCGAGCGCACGCTGGTCGAGACGGACGCCCCCTTCCTGGCGCCGATCCCCCACCGCGGCGCCCGCTGCGAGCCCGCCTTCGTCGCCGACACCGCGCGCCGGCTGGCGGCGGTCAAGGGCCTCTCGGAGGAGGACGTGCGCCGCATCACGACGGCGAACGCCCGGGCCCTGTTCCGCCTGCCGGGCGCCGCCGCGGCCGGCCCGGCCGCGTACGCGATCCGCGACGCGCTCTACGTGAACGTCACGAACGCGTGCGACGCCCGCTGCACGTTCTGCCCCCGCACGAGCGACGCGTGGGTGGTGAAGGGCCACGACCTCGCCCGCGCGAAGGACCCGACCGTCGAGGAGATCCTCGCGGCGGTCGGCGACCCGACGCGGTGGCGGGAGGTCGTCTTCTGCGGCCTCGGCGAGCCCACCCTGCGCCTCGACGTCGTCCTGCGCGTCGCCGCCGAGGTGAAGGCCCGCGGCGGGCGCACCCGGCTCAACACCAACGGCCACGGCGACCGCATCGCGAGACGCCCCATCGCGCCCGAGCTGCGGGGCCGGATCGACGTCGTGTCGGTGAGCCTCAACGCCCAGGACCGCGAGACCTTCGAACGTCATTGCCCATCGGCGTTCTCGCCGGACGGCTTCACGCCCATGCTCGACTTCATCCGCTCGGCGCGCGACGCGGGGCTCGAGGTCGTGTGCACGGTCGTGGACGGGCTGCCGGGCGTGGACGTGGAGGCCTGCCGCCGGCTGGCGGAGCAGGACCTGCGCGTCACGTTCCGCGGGCGCGTGCTCGACGAGGTCGGCTGATGCGCCGCCCCGCCGCGGAGCCCGGCCGCGCACCCCCCGCCCCCGCCGCCCCCACCCTCCTCGGCGCCTCCCCCTCCCCCGCGGTCCCCCGCCG
>CAZJJQ010000695.1:1028-2433 GCA_964546345.1 uncultured Planctomycetales bacterium | reverse complement strand
TGGCCGCGGAGTCGGCGCCGTCTCAGCGCGCGATCCACGCCGCGGTGGACGAGTACCTCGCCGCCTCCCGCGCCGACGCCAGCCTCGTCGGCGGCGCCGGCTCCGCCGGCTACGACGGCGGCTTCTGGATCCGCGGCGGCTCGTTCCTGCTGAAGATCAACCGGACGATCCAGACCCGGTTCGAGGCCTTCGACTGGGACGAGCGCCGGAACGAAGCGGCCCCCGGCGGCGACCTCTCGGGCTTCTCGCTCCCCCGCGTGACGCTCAAGCTCTCCGGGGACGCCACGTGCGACATCCACTACTACGCCGAGCTCGAGTTCGGCCACGCGGGCCTCGTGATGCCGCCCCAGGCTCCGGGTGGCCCGATGATGATGGGCTTCATGCCCGGCATGGTCGAGTTCATGGAGGATCCGGGCCTCTGCCGCGAGGCGTGGATCGAGTACGAGGCGGCGCCCCAGCTCGCCTTCCGCATGGGCCTCCTCAAGACGGCCGCGCCTCGCCAGCTCCTCACGCCCCCGGAGTACCAGCAGTTCGTGGACATCTCCCTCGCGTCGGCGTCGGTCGGCTCGATGATGCCGGGCTACACGGACCGGAACCGCGACTACGGGATCATGCTCCACGGGGCGCTGGGCTGCGACGGGCAGCTGTCCTACCTCATGACCGTGACGAACTCGGACGGCCCCGTCCGCCGCAACGTCCTGAACGGCACGACGAACGACAACCTGGCGTTCAGCGCCCGGATCAACTGGGACATCCTCGGCCACATGGGCTACGAGGAGTGCGCCCTCAACCAGCGTGAGGGCGCGTGGACCGCCGCGGTCGGCGTCTGGGGCCACGCCCTCTCCGACGTCACCTCGGACAATCCGCACGTGTCGAACGGCTCGTCGTGGAACGCCGGCGTGGACGCAGCGCTCGGCTACGGCGGCTTCTCCTTCTGCGGCGCCTACACCTACAGCGAGTGGATGGACGGCGCCGACACGAGCAGCTGCTGGTGCGTGCAGGCCGGCTACCTCTTCCCCGGCACGGCCTGGGAGGTGGCCGCCCGCTACTCCTTCATCACGATGGACATGATGGGCATGACCGAAGGCGCGCACGAGTTCGGGTTCGCCGTGAACTACTTCGTCGATGGGCACGCCGACAAGATCACCGCCGACGTGGCGTTCATCGCGGGCGACGACGACGGCAACCTCTTCGGCGACGTCTACGCGGGCTACGAGCCGACGGGCACGGGCGACGGCGTCCTGCTGCGCCTGCAGTGGCAGTTGGCGCTGTAGCGACCCCTCCACCCTCCTCCGCGGGCGCCGGTGAGGGATTGCACCCTCCGCCGGCGTTCCCTCCCCCGGGGGCCGGGGGCCCGCCCCGCCCCCCGGGGGCTCGGGGGGCGGCCCCCCCCCCCGGGGCGGGG
>CAZJJQ010000695.1:0-1018 GCA_964546345.1 uncultured Planctomycetales bacterium | reverse complement strand
GCTCCGGCCCCGGACCCGGTCTTCTCGGGTCGCCCCCCTCCCCCCGGTCCTTCGGGCGGCCGCGGCCCCGGGTCCCGTCGATCCCCCCCCCAGCCCCCTCCTCCGCCACGGTCCGGTGAACGCAACGGCGGCGGGCTCCGTTTACTCTCTCTGCGTGACCCTGCCCCTCCACCCCACCCCGACCCCGCCCGAGCCTGACGACTTCGCGCTCATGGCGGCGACCCGGGACGGGGACGAAGGGGCGTTCTCGGCCCTCTCGGCCCGGTGGCGGCCCCGGCTCGTGAACTTCTTCCTGGGCCTCGGCGCTGACTCCTTCGGCGCGGACGACTGCGCCCAGGAGACCCTGCTCCGTGTCTACCGGTACCGCGACGCCTACCGGCCCGACCATCCGTTCACGGCGTTCCTCTTCACGCTCGGCCGCCGCGCCTTCCTCGACTGGCGCCGGGCCGGCACGCGCTGGACGAAACGCACCGGCACGACGCCGCTCGATGCCGACGACGAGGTCGCGGACGGCAGCGACGCCGCCGAAGCCTGCGCCGACCGCATCGACCTGGCCGCCGCCCTCGCGACGCTGCCGCGCCGCCTGCGCGAGGTCGTCGAGCTGGGCGCCATCCAGGGCCTGCCCTACCACCGCGTGGCCGCCTCCCTCGGCATTCCCGTCGGCACGGTCAAGTCGCGCATGCACCACGCCGTCCAGCGGCTGCGCGGCCTCCTCGGCTGACGTGGGCGCCCGCTCGAAGGGGAGGGACTGACCCATGGTCGCCCCCGATCGTCGCGCCGAGGCGTCGCTGCGCTGCGTGCCCGCGGCCGACCTGACCGCGTTCGCCCAGGGCGCCCTCCCCGAGCCTCGGCGCGCCGAGATCTCGCGCCACCTGCTGCGGTGCCCGCGGTGCAACGCGACGGCGACGGGCGCGGGCGACCTCCTCGGGCGCCTCCGGTCGTTCGGGGCGATGCCGTCGTGGGAGCGGGAGCTCGCCGCGGCCGGCGAGGTCGCGCACGCCCGCACGCGCGCGCGAGG
>CAZJJQ010000694.1:0-2434 GCA_964546345.1 uncultured Planctomycetales bacterium | reverse complement strand
CCCCGTCCCCGCCGCCTGCTGCGCGCAAGCCCCTGCGCCGCCGCCTGCCCCCCCCTCCGCGGCGGGTCTCCTGGCGCGCCTCCGCACAGGTCCTCCGCATCCTCGTGTGGGGCTTCGTGCTCGGCACCCCCCTGCTCGTCGGGTGGATCGCGGGGCGCGTGCTGACGGACTCGCGGGCCGCCGACGCGCTGGCTCGCGGCGGGCGGCTGACCACGGCGAAGGTCGTCGGCGCGACGGACGTCCCCGCGACCCTCGCGTTCGAGTACCCGTTCGACGGCAGGACGCGTCGGCGCACGCTGGAGGTCGAGGACGACGTGGTGCGGCGCTGGGGCCCGGCGCTCGAGGCGGCGGAGCGGCGGCTCGCCGACGCCGATCCCGCGTTCCGGACGGAGTTCTTCAACCCCCTGCCGCCGGTGGACGTGCGCGTGGCGGCGGCGGCCCCCGACGACGGCGTCCCCGACCTCTCCGGGGCTCCTCCCGAGCGGCCCGCGACCGCCGAACGGCCGGGCGTCGTGCAGGGGAGGGTCGTCCGCGTCACGCCCCGGCGGAGGGACGTGACCGTCGAGGTCGCGGGGACGACCCCGCCCGTGACGTTCCTCCGCTCGCTCTTCCCGGACCAGGACCCCCACGTGGGCGCGACCACCGACATGGTGTTCCTGGCGAGCACCCCGCAGTGGAGCGTCGAGGGCCCGCCCGGGTCCCTCTTCCCCACGCGGCTCGAGCGCGTCGGGATCCCGGTCGCCGCGTTCGCCCTGCTCGTCCTCGGCGTCGGCCTGCGGCACGAGCGCAGGCGGAGGCGACGCAGGCGCCTCCTCGAGACCGGGATCGAGCGCCCCGCGCTGCTGCGCGCGAAGGATGTGTCGCCGGCGCACTCGGTGCTGCACGGCCTCCTCGGGCTGGGGGTGCTCGCGGTGCGCGTGTTCGGGGACTCGGCGACCACCACCTACACCGACGACCCGCCGGTCCGCCGACGCGTCCTCCTGCGCGTCGAGGGCGAGGAGCGGGAGGTCAGCCGCAACGTCAGCGCCCGGATCCGGATCCCCGGCGAGGTGGGCGACCCGGTGTCGGTGGTCTCGAGCGCGGAGGATCCGTTCCGCTTCGAGTTCCCGGAGGAGCTCCTCTCCTCGCTGAAGGTCGCGGAGGCGGGCCCGGACCTCGACGCTCCCCCCGAAGGGTCATGATCCCGGCGCGACGCGCGCCGTCGCGAGGAGCGTCCCGAACGGCAGCGCCAGGCCGGCGTCCGCGCGGCGGCCGAACGCGCGCTCGACGGAGCGCCCCGCCGGCCCGAGCAGGCGGCGCGCGAGGGAGCCGAGCGACACGGGCGTCCCCGCGAGCCCGACGCTGCGCGGAGCGAACCCTGCGGCTTCGAGGGCCCGCCGGAGCGTGCGCCGCGTGAAGTAGTGGAGGTGCTCCTTCGGGGTGACGAAGGGCCAGCGCGCGCCGGAGAGGCGCGCCCAGGCGCCGCCGAAGTCGGGCACGCAGAGCACGAGGAGCCCGTCGGGCGCGAGCGCGGCCCGGAACCGCCGGAGCGCCGCCACCGGATCGAGGAGGTGCTCGAGCACGTCGCAGCACGTGAGCACGTCCACGGAGCCGTCGGGCCGCACGAACGTCTCCGCGGTGCCCGTCGCCACCTCGAGCCCGCGCGCGCGCGCCCGCGACGCCACCGCGTCCGCGGGCTCCACCCCCGCGACCGTGAAGCCCGCCTCGCGGGCCTCGAGGAGGAACGCCCCCGTGGCCGCCCCCACGTCGTAGAGGCGCCCCGCACCACCCGCGGCGCGGATCCGCGCGAGGCGCCGCCGGAACTCCCGCCGGAAGTGCGCCTCCTCGGCCGCGTAGTCGCGATAGCCGACATCGCCCGCGAAGTACGCGGCGTCGTACTGCGCGAGCGCGGCCTCCCGCGAGGGCAGCGGATCCACCGAGACGAGCCCGCAGCGCACGCACCGGCGGAGCCGCCCGTCGCGATGGACGAGGGCGGTGCGC
Organism: uncultured Planctomycetales bacterium; assembly: GCA_964546345.1. Classification (GTDB taxonomy): domain Bacteria; phylum Planctomycetota; class PLA2; order PLA2; family JAEUHO01; genus JAYTCP01. Next base: position 454 of record CAZJJQ010000694.1, on the reverse strand, counting down.
CGCGCCGTCTCCCCGCAGACCGGGCACCGCCCGCTCACGGCGCCTTCCAGGCGAGGACGACGCGGTCCGCGTACGGCGACAGCCGCCGACGCCGCGCCACCTGGACGTCCACGAAGCCGAGATGGCCGAGCAGGCTCCCCCATGCGGCCGACGTGCGGTACGCGCCGATGGACGCCTTCGTCACGCGGAGGATCGTGAACAGTCGCTCGTGCAGGCGATTCCACGCGAAGGCAGGCCCCGCCCCCGCGTCGGGGTCGCGCAGCAGGAGCAGGCCTCCGGGACGCAGGGCGTCGCGGGCGCGCGCGAGGAGCCGCTCCTGCGTCGCCCGGTCGAGGTAGTGGAGCACGTCCACGAGCAGCACCGCGTCGCAGGGCGGCAGCGGGCAGGTCGCGAAGTCGGCGACGCGCGCCTCGATGGGCCGCAGCCGCGCGCTCCGCGCCAGGCGCGCGACCCG
>CAZJJQ010000693.1:0-2439 GCA_964546345.1 uncultured Planctomycetales bacterium | reverse complement strand
CCCCCGCCGCCGGGGGTTGATCAGGCCGTCCATCGGGCCCGGTGGATCCTGAGACTCGGTAGATCCTGAGACCCGGTAGATCCTGAGACCCAGTGGATCCTGGTGCCCCGTCGGTCCTGGGCCCGGTGGGTACGGGCGGCCGACCGGGTTCAGGGTCCGGTAGATCCGGAGCCGGGGAGACGGGAAGGGGAAGCGAGCACAGCGTGGGGTCCCCTGGGGGAGAGTGGCTGTCAGCCGCCTGCCGCCTCCGGCTGCCCCCCCCCGGTCCCCGCATCCCCCCCCGCCCCCAGCGCCCCCGACCTCCTCCGCCGGGCCTCCCCCCGACGGCGCCACCCCCCGGACCACCCCCGGTCGCGAGCCTGGCCCGGGCCACGGGTGCGGAGCACCCCCCCGCCGATCCTTGACCCCCGAGGTCGCTTCCCTACACTCCTCCGTTCCCCAGGAAGACTCTCGAGTCTTTCCAGGGACCCGGACGTCGCGTGTGCGGGTGTAGCTCAATGGTAGAGCTCCTGCCTTCCAAGCAGGTGACGAGGGTTCGATTCCCTTCACCCGCTCCACAGGCGGGGCTCCTCCACGGGCCCACCCGACCCACGACGCCCGGTCGTTCTTTCGATCGCAGGTTCCCGACGCGCCGGTTCGACGGGGCGGCCTAGTGCTGGTGCAGCTCAGTGCTGGCGCCACTCCGTGCAGGAGCAGCTCCGTGCTGGTGTAGCTCAGTGGTAGAGCACCTCCTTGGTAAGGAGGAGGTCATGGGTTCAATCCCCATCACCAGCTCCATGAACCAGGGCGTCGGGGAGCCTGCGCGGTCCGCTTCCGATCGGCCGAGGGTGGCCGGGAGGGAGGGGCCGGCGGGGGCGCCCCTCCGGGGGCAGGTCCGACGGGTGAAGACCCGAAACGAACCGAGCTCTCCGTTTTCCCCAGATCGAGCCCTCGAGCCGCACCGTTCCCCCCAGCCCCGTTCCGACCCAGCCCAGTTCTGACCTAGCCCAGTTCTGACCTAGCAACGAGCCGGCCGCACTCGCCGCGGACCGACGACGGAGACAGCCGCCATGGCCAAGGAGACTTTCGACCGGAAGAAGCCCCACGTGAACGTGGGGACCATCGGCCACGTCGACCACGGCAAGACGACGCTTACCGCGGCGATCTCGCACGTGATGGCCGTGGCCCACGGCACCAAGGCGAAGGCCTACGCCGACATCGCCAAGGGCGGCACGGTGCGCGACGACTCGAAGATCGTCACGATCTCCGCGGCCCACGTCGAGTACGAGACGGACAAGCGCCACTACGCGCACGTGGACTGCCCCGGCCACGCCGACTACGTCAAGAACATGATCACGGGCGCCGCCCAGATGGACGGGGCCATCCTCGTCGTCTCGGCCGCCGACGGTCCCATGCCGCAGACGCGCGAGCACATCCTGCTCGCCCGCCAGGTCGGCGTGCCCGCCATCGTCGTGTTCCTGAACAAAATCGACCTCGTGGACGACCCCGAGCTCCTCGACCTGATCGAGCTCGAGCTCCGCGAGCTCCTCAAGGAGTACGACTTCCCGGGCGACGAGATTCCGATCATCCGCGGCCAGTCGCTGGCGGCCCTCCAGTCGAAGACGCCCAGCCGGACCGACCCGGCCAGCAAGTGCATCTTCGATCTCATGGACGCGGTGGACGCCTACATCCCGACGCCGGTCCGCGACGTGGACAAGCCGTTCCTGATGCCCATCGAGGACGTGTTCTCGATCAAGGGTCGCGGCACGGTCGGCACGGGCCGCATCGAGCGCGGCGTCGTCAAGGTCGGCGAGCCCCTCGAGATCGTCGGCCTGCGCGACAGCCAGCAGACGACCTGCACGGGCGTCGAGATGTTCAACAAGATGCTCGATCAGGGCCAGGCCGGCGACAACGTCGGCGTGCTCCTGCGCGGCGTCGAGAAGAAGGACCTCGTCCGCGGGATGGTGCTCGCCAAGCCCGGTTCGGTGAAGCCCCACACGGAGTTCGAGGCCGAGATCTACGTCCTCACCAAGGAGGAGGGCGGCCGTCACACGCCGTTCTTCAACAACTACCGCCCGCAGTTCTACCTGCGCACCACCGACGTCACCGGGGCCATCGAGCTCCAGGGGGGCGCCGAGATGTGCATGCCGGGCGACAACGCCCGCATCAAGGTGGTCCTGATCCAGCCCATCGCGCTCGAGGAGAAGCTCCGCTTCGCCATCCGCGAGGGCGGCCGCACGGTCGGCGCCGGCGCCGTCACCAAGGTCATCAAGTAGTCCCGGCAGTCGAAAGTCATCCCGGGGCCGGCCCGCGTAGGCGGTCCGGCCCCTCGGAGCAGGTTCCATGGCGAAGGCCGAAGCCCGTGGCTACGTGACCCTCGAGTGCACCGTGACGGGCCTGCGCCTGTACCGGGTCCAGAAGCGCTTGAAGGGCAACCCGTACAAGCTCGAGCTCATGAAG
>CAZJJQ010000692.1:0-2444 GCA_964546345.1 uncultured Planctomycetales bacterium | reverse complement strand
CTCCCTCCTCCCGGGGGGATTGCCCCCCGGCGCCCGGGTGCCCAGGGTGACTGGAAACCTCGTGATCAACGGTCAAGCGGGCCGACGTCTCCGGGGCTGCCGTCGGAGGTGCAGGATCGGTTGGCACCCGACGCAAGTCATTGTCATCGAACGACTTCGGTGGAATGTCCGGACCCGGAACTAGGGGGTTCGGACCCGGCACGCAAGTTGATATGATCCCGCCGTCGTGTTCTCGCCGGCCAGCCGCCGGCCTAGGAGAGTCGCATGAAGCGCCGTCAGGCCGGCTTCTCGTTCATCGAGATCCTCGTGGTCATGGGCATCATCTCCGTGCTGGTGAGCATGGTGGTGGTCCTCGTTCCGTTCATCCAGGAGAGGGGCAAGCGGACCAAGTCCGCCGACAACCTCCGCAGCATGGGGATCTACTTCATGGCCGACGCGGGCCTGTCGAAGCCCTGGCCCAAGTACAACGGCAAGAACTTCGTCCTCTGGCTCGTGGCCGCCAACAAGATCGACCGACGGGACGAGAAGCAGCTCCAGCTGCTGTTCTCCCCCGGTGACGCCGTGCTCTCCTTCCCCGGCAAGAAGGACTACGAGCCCCTGACGCTCGAGTCGCTCAAGCAGAGCAACCCGGACTACCTGAACCTGACCTCGTACGCCGGGCGCCGCAACGCCGAGCGCGAGCACGTGCTCGACGCCAGCGAGCAGAGCAAGGGCGCCCCGATCATGTGCGACGACGACACGGGTGCGCTTCATCACAAGGATGGCCTGGTGATCGCCTATGTCGGCGGCTCGGCCAAGTTCGTCGAGTGGTCGGACCTGGGGATCCCGCCCCCGGACGTGAAGAACCCGGAGGGCATCCTCGGGGACAACTCGCCCAACGAAGACCTCAAGCACCTGTCCTCGGGCAACTGATCCCCGGATGGGGGCGCGGGCGGGCGTGCCCGTCCGCGCCAGGCCGTCTCCGGTCCCCTGCGCGGCGGGCCACCCCACGGGTGGGCCCGCCGCGTTCCATGGGGGGGCGCAGCCCTCCGGGGCTCCGGGCTCCTCCCGGGCTCGCCGGAGAGGGCGCCGCGGCCCCCGCGCGGGGGGAGGGCCTTCCGGAACCGGGCCCCGAGGCCCGTCGGACCCCCCGCGCGCCTGCCCCTCTCGAGCCCCTCCGGCCGGTCCAGCCGGGCCGCGCAACGTCGGCTGGCTGTTGGCTTTCCCGGGGCGTACTTGTTATCTTCCCCCGGTCATCGTCCCGACGCGCGAGGGCTTCCCCGACATGATCCCGCAGGCCGCTCCGATCCTGACCCGGTTCCTCCTCCCTGCCGTGCTGGTGGGCGGGCTCGTCTGCTGCCCGTCCGGCACCGCCCGGGCCGAGGACGACCCCGCGACCCCCGCTCCCACCACGGCCTCGGCGAGCGCCAAGCGCTGGACGCTCGCGTTCAGCCACGGCCCCCTGCGTCGGGTGCTGGTGGACGACGGCAGCGGGCGGGAGACCACCTACCTGTACATGACGATGAACGTCGAGAACCAGACGGGCCTGCCCCGGCCCTGGCGTCCCCTCGTGACCGCCAAGGTGGACACGCGCGCCGAGCCCTACGTGGCGGGTGGCTTCCCCTCCGCGCTGGCCGGCATCCGGCGGCAGGAAGGCAACGAGGCCCTCACGGCCATCGAGGCGAGCTGGGGGGTCGGCGACGCCGGGAAGCTGGCGGTCGGCGACAAGAAGCAGTTCGTGGCGGTTTTCGGCCCCGTGGATGCCGGCTGGTCCTCGTTCCACATCGAGGTCCAGGGGCTCGTCGATCCGCTGGTGAGCTACAAGGTCCTCTCGTACAAGCCGGACGGCTCGGACGTGAAGAGCGGCACGGACGACCCCCTCGACATGCAGGTCGTCCTCGAGCCCGCCTATGCCGCCCACAACGCCCAGGTGATGGACGCGCTCCGCAAGGCGAATCCGGACGGCAACATCCCGAAGCCCACGCCGTCGTACCGCTACTACATCGAGAAGCGGGTGTGGTCGATGGACTTCCGCCGTCAGGGCGACGAGTTCCGGCCCGACGACGATCCGATCGCCTTCGCAGGCGAGGGATGGAAGATCGTGGGCAACCCCAAGTACATCCGCACCGTCAAGGCCGCCGGCTAACACGACCGCGACCGTGGGTCGCCGGGGTGCGCGGGGACCGTGGCGCGGACGCGCCAGGGTCCCCCTCCTCCTCCTCGCGGACTCGTCGTCGTCGGGACGCTCCTCGACGTGTCTCGAAGACACGCCTTCGTCGCGTCCGCTTCCGCGGCGAGCCACGGAGCGCGGTCTCCGATCGGTTCCTACGGAACGCATGGACACCGGGCGGGGCGGCTCTCTCCGCAGTAGCCCTGCGGAGACCGCGCTCCGTGGCTCGCCGCGGAAGCCGAGACGAGGAGGGCGGGTCACCTAGACCCGCTGACGAGTCTCCCGACGACGACGA
>CAZJJQ010000691.1:0-2448 GCA_964546345.1 uncultured Planctomycetales bacterium | reverse complement strand
GGGGAGGGCGTGCGCCGTGGCGCCACCCGTCGGTCGGGACCGGGGGGCATCGGCGCCCCTGGCCTACACTTCGGGTCTTCCCCCCGCGTTCCCCGGAGCCCCCATGCGTCAGCGGACCCGCATCACCCTGGACGCGAACGAGGCGGTCGCCTCCGTGGCCCACCGCAGCAACGAGGTGATCGCGATCTACCCGATCACCCCCGCCTCGGCCATGGGCGAGCTCTGCGACGAGTGGTCCAACGCCGGGCGGAAGAACCTCTGGGGGATGGTGCCCAAGGTGGCCCAGCTCCAGTCGGAGGCGGGGGCCGCGGGGGCCGTCCACGGGGCGCTCCAGACGGGCGCGCTCTCGACGACCTTCACGGCGTCGCAGGGCCTGCTGCTCATGATCCCGAACCTGTACAAGATCGCGGGCGAGCTGACCCCGTGCTGCATCCACGTGGCGGCCCGCACCATCGCCACCCACGCGCTGTCGATCTTCGGCGACCACTCCGACGTCATGGCCTGCCGCCAGACGGGCTGGGCGCTGCTCGCCTCGGGCTCCGTGCAGGAGGCGCAGGACCTCGCGGCCATCGCCCAGGCGGCCACGTACGAGGCCCGGATCCCCTTCCTCCACTTCTTCGACGGCTTCCGCACCTCGCACGAGATCGCCAAGATCGAGGGCCTCTCCGACGCCGACCTCCTCGCTCTCTACGGCGCCGAGGCCATCGCCGCCCACCGCGCGCGCGCGCTCACCCCCGACCACCCGGTCCTGCGCGGGACCGCCCAGAACACGGACACCTGCTTCCAGGCCCGCGAGGCCGGCAACCCCTGGTACGACGCCTGCCCCGACGTGGTCACGCGCGTCATGGAGCGCTTCGCCTCCCTCACGGGACGGGCCTACCGGCTCTTCGACTACGTGGGGCACCCCGAGGCGGACCGGGTCGCCATCGTGATGGGCTCCGGGGCCGAGACGATCCACGAGACGCTGGACTGGATGCTCGCCCGCGGCGAGAAGGTCGGGGTCGTCAAGGTGCGGCTCTACCGGCCCTTCCACGCGTCCGCCCTGCTCGCCGCCCTCCCGAGGACCGTCCGCTCGATCGCCGTCCTCGACCGCACGAAGGAGCCCGGCGCGCCGGGCGATCCGCTCTACCTCGACGTCGTGGCCGCCCTCGCGGAGGCCCGCGCCGACGGCCGTTCCTCCTTCGCCGTCGAGCCGCGCGTCGGCGCCGTGCGCTACGGCCTCTCCTCGAAGGAGTTCACGCCCGCCATGGTGCGGGCGATCTACGACAACCTCGCCCTCGCGCGCCCGCGCACGCACGTGACCGTCGGCATCGTGGACGACGTCACCCACCGCTCGTTGCCCTTCGACCGCGCCTTCCAGCTCGAGCCGGACGACGTGGTGCGGGCCGTCTTCTACGGCCTCGGCTCGGACGGCACCGTCTCGAGCAACAAGAACACGATCAAGATCATCGGCGAGGAGACGGAGCACTTCGCGCAGGGCTACTTCGTCTACGACAGCAAGAAGTCCGGCGCCACGACGGTGAGCCACCTCCGCTTCGGCCCGCGGCCCATCCGCTCCTCCTACCTCATCTCGCAGGCGTCCTTCGTCGCGTGCCACGACCCCAAGTTCCTCGACACGATCGACGTGCTCGAGGTCGCGGCGCCGGGGGCCACGTTCCTCCTCAACACGCCCGTCCCCGTCGAGCAGGTGTGGGATCGCCTGCCCGTGGAGGCGCAGCGGCAGATCCTCGAGAAGCGGCTGAAGGTGCACGTGATCGACGGGTGGTCGGTCGCCGACGCCGCGGGGCTCGGCCGCCACGTGAGCACCGTCATGCAGACGTGCTTCTTCGCGCTCTCCGGCGTGCTCCCGCGCGAGGAGGCGCTCCAGAAGATCCGCAAGGCCGTCGAGAAGACGTACGGCAAGCGGGGCCCGGAGGTCGTCAAGGCCAACTTCGCGGCCATCGACCGCGCCCTCGACCACCTCCGCGAGCTGCCCATCCCTGCCACGGCCGGCTCGAAGCGCACCCGCCGTCCCCCCGTGCCCCCCGAGGCGCCGGAGTTCGTCCGCCGGGTCACGGGCGTCATGCTCGAGGGCAAGGGCGACCTGCTCCCCGTGAGCGCGTTCCCCCCCGACGGCACCTGGCCGCTCTCGACGTCGCAGTGGGAGAAGCGCGGCATCGCCCTCGAGATCCCCATCTGGGACCCCGCGATCTGCATCCAGTGCAACAAGTGCGCGCTCGTGTGCCCGCACGCCGCCATCCGGCCCAAGGTGTACGACCCGTCGGCGCTCGCCGCCGCGCCGTCCGCCTTCCGCTCGGTCGCCTACAAGGCCGGTGACGTCCCCGGCACCTCGTTCACCATCCAGGTGGCCCCCGACGACTGCACCGGCTGCGGCCTGTGCGTCGCCGCCTGTCCCGCGAAGGACAAGGGCAACCCGCGCCACAAGGCCATCGACATGCTGCCCGCCGA
>CAZJJQ010000690.1:0-2450 GCA_964546345.1 uncultured Planctomycetales bacterium | reverse complement strand
GCGCGTCCTCGACCCGGGCCTTCTTCTCCTTCATCTCGGTCTCGGTCGCGGCGCCGACCTCGACCTGGGCCACGCCTCCGGAGAGCTTGGCCGCACGCTCCTGCAGCTTCTCCTTGTCGTAGTCGCTGTCGGTCGTCTCCATCTCCTTGCGGATCTGGCGCAGACGGGCCGAGACGTCGGCCGCGGAGCCGGCGCCCTCGACGATCACGGTGTTCTCGCCGTCGATCGTGACGCGGCGGCACGTGCCGAGGTCCTCGAGGCGGACCTTCTCGAGCTCGAGCCCGAGATCCTTGAACAGCGGCTTGGCCTTCGTGAGGATCGAGAGATCCTCGAGCATCGCCTTGCGGCGGTCGCCGTAGCCGGGCGCCTTCACGGCGACGCAGGAGAGGATGCCGCGGAGCTTGTTGAGCACGAGGGTGGCGAGCGCGTCCCCGTCCACGTCCTCGGCGATCACGAGCAGGGGACGGCCGGTCTTCGCGATCTTCTCGAGCAGCGGCACGAGACGCGTCGCGGCCGAGATCTTGTCCTCCCACACGAGGATGTGGGGCCGCTCGAGCACGCACTCCATGCGCTCGGGGTCGGTCACGAAGTGCGGCGAGAGGTAGCCGCGGTCGAACTGCATGCCCTGGATGACGTTCACGGTCGTCTCGAGGGTCTTGCCCTCCTCGACCGTGATCACGCCGTCCTTGCCGACCTTGTCCATCGCCTCGGCGATCATCTTGCCCACCTCGACGTCGCCGTTGGCGGCGATGGTGGCCACGGACTCGATGGAGCGCTTGTCGGAGGCGACCGGCTTCGACATCGACTTCAGATGGGCGACGACGGCGTCCGAGGCCGCGCGGATGCCGCGGTTGAGCTCGGTCACGTTCGCGCCGGACGCGGCGTACTTGTAGGCCTCGAGGAAGACGGCCTCGGCGAGGACGGTGGACGTGGTCGTCCCGTCGCCCGCGACGTCGGAGGTCTTCGAGGCGGCCTCCTTGACGAGCTGGGCGCCCATGTTCTCGAAGGGGTCCTTGAGGTCGATCTCCTCGGCCACGGTGACCCCGTCCTTCGTGATCGTCGGGCTGCCCCAGCCCTTGTCGATCACCGCGTTGCGTCCCTTGGGCCCGAACGTGACCTTGACGGCACGGGCGAGCTTCTGGACGCCGGCGCGGATCTTCTCGCGCGCAGCCTGGTCGAACTCGAGGATCTTCGCGGCCATCGGGATCCACCTCCGCAGGTACGGTCGATCCCCCCTAAGCCAACCCCGTGCCGAGGCCCATCGGTCGCCCAACCCTTGAAAGGACAGGCACTTAGGGCGGAGTGTCAACCGGAGGATCCTGGAGCCCCCTGACTTCTTGTCACCCTGCCCCCGCGCCCCCCAGGATCCCCTGACAACTTGTCACCGACCGACGCCCGCCCCAAGATCCGGGCACTTCGGGCCGATCGTCGGGGAGGGACGCGGATCCTTCCGGGCCCGTTCCCCCGACGGGTATGTTGTGGGTTGATGGTGGGCGGGTCGTCGGCCCCGCCGCGGAGCTCCCATGAAGCGCACTCTCTACGTCCTATCTCTCTCCCTGGCCGCCTCCCTGGCCGCGACCGCCTGCAAGGGCGAGAGCTCCACGCGGTCCACCTACACCCCCGACCCCGGCACCCCCCGCTACAGCGCGCCCGCGCCGGGACAGCGGCAGCCGGGGACCAGCTCGGTGGGCACCGCCCGCGCCGGCACCCCCGCGGCCGCGCGCACCACGACGGCGCCCCGCTACAACCCCTACGTCCCCCCCACCCCGACGCCGTACACGCCGCCGGCGACCGCCCGCACGGTGCCGACCCCGCCCCCCATGCCGGCCACCCGGTCCCTCCCGACGAGCGGGGCCTTCCGGTGGGCTTCGTCCCTGCGCGAGGCGCAGGACGCGGCCCGCGCCTCGGGTCGGATGGTGTTCATCGAGACGGGTCGCCCGTCGTGCGGCAACTGCCAGGGTCTGCGCAACGACGTGATCCCCAACCCCGCGATCAACGCGGAGCTGGGCGCCATGGTCGTCGGCTACTACGTGGACTGCGACCAGGAGCCGAACTCGCAGGCCTACCAGCTGCTCGTCCAGAACCTGCCGGGCGCCGCCATGCTGCCGCTCGTCGGGTTCTTCACCCCCGACCTCCGGTGGGTCCACGGCTACTCCGGCGGGCGCAACGTCGCGCGCTTCCGCCAGGAGATCGCCACGGCGCGTGCCGCGTACCAGCGGCTCGCTTCCGTCGAGGGGCCCGTGTCGCCCGTGCGGACCGCCGCCCTCCCGACGCGGAGCCTCGGCTCCCTGCCCGACGAGGAGCTGGCCGACGTGAGCCGCGAGCTCGCCGACGACCGGATGCTCGACGCGGTCGCCGACGCGCCGGGCGGCGGCGCGCTCGCCACCGCCCCGGGCACGCCGGCGGAGGCCCCGGTCCTCGCCGAGGTCGCCGCGGCGGCCGCCGCGGCC
>CAZJJQ010000689.1:0-2450 GCA_964546345.1 uncultured Planctomycetales bacterium | reverse complement strand
CGCGGCACGAGCCCCGAAAGCGAGCCCGTACGTCCCGATGGCGATTTCTTCACAATCCCTGACCGGGCGAGCGCGGGCCGTCCTCCCCGCGTCGGTCAAGGCGGCGGACGGCCTGCGCCCGCACACAGGCCGCGGACGCCCGCCGCCGCGTCCCCGTCGGTGACGGCGAGGAGCACGTCGCCGACCTCCAGGCGCGTGTCCCCGCGCGGCAGCAGCAGACGTCCCCCGCGACGCACGGAGGCCACCACGCAGTCGCGGGGCCAGGCGATCTCGGCGACGCGTCGTCCGTCGCACGGGGACCCGGCCTCCACCTCGACCTCCACCACGGCGGCGTCGTTCGTGGCCCCGAGGCGCACCTGCTGCACGCGGTGACGCAGCGTGGCGCGACGGCCGAGGGCGAGGTCGTACGCGCGGACGACGTCGCTGCGGCGGAGCATGCCGACGATGCGGCGGGGCGCGTCGCGATGGACGACCGGGAGACGACCGACGTCGCGGACGCTCATGCGCCGGAGGGCGGCGCCGAGCGTCTCGTCGGGCCAGGCGACGAGCACGTCGCGGGTGCAGACGTCGCCCACCGTCCGATCCTCCAGACGGCCCTCCGAAGCGGCGCGGTCGAGGTCCTGGGCGGCCACGATGCCGACGAGGTCGCCCTCGGGGCTCGTCACCGCGAGGCCGAGATGGCGCGTGCGGGAGATCGCTTCGAGCGCGGCCTGCGCCGTCGCGTGCTCGGGGAGCGTCGGCACGGCGGTCTGCATGACCTCGCCGACGGTGATCCCGTCGAGCACCTCGACGTCGCGGCCCCGCTCGAGGCGGATCCCCTTCCGGGCGAGCGCGAGGGTGTAGACCGACTCGCGCCGGACGCGGCGGGAGACCGCGAGGCTCACGGTGACCGCGAGCATGGCGGGCACCATGATCCGGTAGTCGTGCGTCATCTCGAAGAGCAGGAGGATCGCCGTGAGCGGGGCGTGGACGGCCCCCGCGAGGACCGCGCCCATGCCCACGAGCGCGAAGGCGGCCGGCTCGACCCCGAGGCCGGGCGCCACGCGGGAGACGCCGACGCCGACCGCGCCGCCGAGCATGGCCCCCAGGTAGAGCGCGGGCGCGAACACGCCCCCGGGGAAGCCGGCGCCGATGCAGAGCGCGGTCATGGCGAGCTTCGCGGCCAGGAGGGCGAGCAGGAGGCCGACGGCGGGCCCCGTTCCCTGCAGGACGCGCTCGAGCGTGCCGTAGCCGACGCCCTGGATCTGCGGGAGCACGAGGGCGAGGAGGCCGACCGCGAGGCCGGCCGTCGCGGGACGGAGCCATGCGGGGAGCCGCGTCACCCGGTAGAGGTCGTGCGCCGCATACAGCGCGGTGACGTAGGCCCCGGCGACGATCCCGGCGAGCGCGCCGAGCCCGAGGTAGGCGGGCAGCTCCGCCACGCCGTGGAGGGCGTAGGCGGGGACCTGGAACGCGGGGTGCTCGCCGACGAGGACGTGGGTCAGCGCCGAGGAGCAGACCGCGGCGAGCAGCACGACCCCGAGCGCGGAGGCGGCGATCTCGCCGAGCAGGATCTCGACCGCGAAGAAGACGCCCGCGATCGGCGCGTCGAAGGCCGCCGCGATGCCCGCGGCGGCGCCCGCCGCGACCAGGGCGCGCGTGCGGTCGTCGGAGAGCCGGAGGCGCTGGCCGAAGAAGGAGCCGACGTTGGACCCGATCTGCACCGACGGATCCTCGGGGCCGACCGAGGCCCCCACCCCGATGGAGAGCCCGGCGGAGAGCGCCTTCACGGGCATGCGCCGCCAGCGCAGGCGGCCGCCGGCCAGCGCGACCGACTCCATGATCCCTGCGACGCCGTGATGGCGCTCGGGCCCGACGAAGCGGGCGAGGATCCAGCCGACGAGGAGGCCCCCCAGCGCGGGGACCGCGACGGCGGCGACGGTGCCGAGGCCGACGGGAACGCCGTGGAGGACGGCACGCACGCCGGCCTCGACGGCCTCGATCCATCGCTTGAAGCCGTACACGCCGCCGGCCGCCAGGAGTCCCACGGCGACGGCGGACGCCGAGAGGAGGAAGGACTCGGACGTCCGCAGACGTTTCAGGAGGCGGCTCTCGCGGGAGGGAGCCGGGGAGGGTGGCGGCATCGGCAGAGTGTGCCGCGCGGGCGGGGGGTCGGCCAGGGGAACCGGAGGGCGCCCCTCCCCCCGGCGCCCCCCACCTCCCCCCGGCCTGCTCCTCCCCGCGCCGGACGCACGAGGTTCGGCGGAGACGAAGACGCGCGCCGCCCCCGGAGGGAGCGGCGCGCGTCGGGACGAGCGGAAGGGAGGGTCGGGGCTAGAAGTTGATCTGCCACTGGACGCGGATCATGACCCCGTCCTCCACGGCGACACCCTTCGTGGGATCCCACAGGTAGCCCGCGCTGCTCGAGCGGACGGCGCTGTTGTCGTTCACCACCGTCACGTCGGCCGAGA
>CAZJJQ010000688.1:0-2461 GCA_964546345.1 uncultured Planctomycetales bacterium | reverse complement strand
GCGAACCGGAGGTTCGCCTCCATGCCCGTGAGCGCGTCGGGCGAGAGGCTCGCGCGCTCCTCGATGGCCAGCCGGACCTCGTCGTCCCAGTCGAGGTCGTCGGGCGCGAAGGTGACGAGGCCGGCGGCGAGCGCCCCGCGGGCGTCGAAGGGCCCGTCGTGCGCGAGCACGCGGTCCACCGCCGTGGGGTCGGCCAGGAAGCGCGTCTGCAGGCGCGTCAGGCCGTTCGACATCGGGAACGGGCCGGCGTTCATCGGCGTCGTCCAGAAGGCGGTCCCGCCCTCGGCCTCGTCCTTCGCGTAGACGCGATCGGCGGCGAGGGCGATCTCGAGCAGCGTGCCCGCGAAGCAGGAGCCCGGGACGGCGAGCGCGAACAGCGACTTCGCGGTGAGGTCGAGGCGCTTCAAGGTGCGGCGGAGGTAGCCGCGCACCTCCGAGACGAACCAGTCGTCCTTCGCCGAGGCGAGCAGCGCGTCGGTCGTGCGCACGACCTCCGGATCGCCCTTGGTCTCGAGGAGGACGAGGCCGATCTCGAGGCGGTTGAAGCGCAGGTCGAGGAGCGCGTCGTCGAGCTCCCGGAACGCGCGCAGGATCCACCAGTCCATCCCCGCGGCGCGCGCCTCGGCGGCCGTCGCGGGCACCGGGCCCGAGGGGACCGTGAGGGTGAGGCGCGCGGTCCGCGCGGCCGCGTCCACGTGGTAGCCCACGTGTCGGTAGGTCGCGCCGTCGGGGCGGTACGTGGCCCCGAGCGGCGTCCACGCGACGCCCGGTCCGCTCCGATGCGCCCAGGCGCCCTGCTGCGCGGCCGCGACCGCCTTCAGGCGCTCCTCGACGGCGGCGGCGAACCTCGACGACGGGATCGCCTGGTCCACCAGGCCCCACTCCTTCGCGCGACGGCCCTTGACGCCCTCCGCGAGGCTGCTGAACACGTCCGCGAGGTCCCGACGCACCTTGCGCTTGTCCACGAGCCGCGTGAGGCCTCCCGTGCCCGGCAGCACGCCGAGGAGCGGCACCTCGGGCAGGCTCACGGCGGTGCTGCCGTCGTCCTTGAGCAGGATCTCGTCGCACGCCTCGGCGAGCTCGTAGCCGCCGCCGGAGGCCGTGCCGTTCACCGCGCACACGCTCTTGAGGCCCGAGTGGGTCGAGGCGTCCTCGAGCGAGAGGCGCGTCTCGTTCGTGTACTTGCAGAAGTTCACCTTGAACGAGTGCGTCGAGGCCCCCAGCATGAAGATGTTGGCGCCGGCGCAGAAGATGCGGTCCTTCAGGCTCGTGACGAGGAGGGCGCGGACCTCGGGGTGCTCGAAGCGCAGCCGCTGGATGGCGTCGGCGAGCTCGATGTCCACGCCGAGGTCGTACGAGTTGAGCTTCAGCTGGTAGCCCGGGCGCAGGCCGCCCTCCTCGTCCACGTCCATCCGGAGACGGGCGATCGCCCCTTCCACCGAGAGCTTCCAGTGGCGGTAGCGGTCCGGCGACGTCTCGAACCGGACGGGAGGGTGGGTGACGGGGGCTGAAAGGACGGCGTCCGCCAAGCGTGGGTCTCCTCGGGGGCGCGCAGCATACTGCCTGGACAGGGGCCCACAAGGGAAGTATATGTCTGCCATGTCGCCCGCGGTCGGTTCCCCCCGCGCTCCGCTCCTCACCGCCCTCGGCCGACGGGTCCGCGAGCTCCGGCACGAGCGCGCCTGGACCCTCGACGCCCTCTCCCAGGCCGCGGGGGTCTCCAGCCGGTTCCTGGCCGACGTCGAGGCGGGCCGGGGCAACATCTCCGTGCTCCGGCTAGCCGACGTGGCGCGGGCGCTCGGCCGCCCCGTCGCCGACCTGCTGGTCGAGGCCGGGCCCGTGCGCGTCGCGCTGCTCGGCCTCCGGGGGGCCGGCAAGAGCACGGTGGGCCGCTTGCTCGCCGAGCGGATCGGCGTGCCGTTCCACGAGCTCGACCAGCGGGTCGAGGAGCTGGCGGGGCTCCCCCTTGCCGAGCTGTTCGCCGTGCACGGGGAGGCCTACTACCGGCGCATCGAGCGCGAGGCCCTCGAGCGCCTCCTCGGGGAGGCCTCGGGGTTCGTCGTCGCGGTGGGAGGGGGCCTGGTGACCGACCCCGCGACCTACGCCCGGCTGCGCGGCGCCTGCACCACCGTGTGGCTGCGGGCGCTTCCGGAGGAGCACATGGGCCGCGTCGAGGCCCAGGGCGACCTGCGCCCGATGGCGCGCCGCGCCGACGCCATGACCGAGCTCAAGGGCCTCCTCGAGGCGCGGTCCCCGCTCTACGCCTTGGCCTCGCACGTGGTGGACACCTCCGGCGTCGCGGCGCACGTCGTCGCCGACCGCGTGGCCTCGCTCGTCGCCGCGGGGTAGGCGCGGCGGCGCACGCGGGGCGGCTCTGGAGGCGCTCCTCGCCTCCTCCCCCCGGCGCCCCCCTCCTCCCGAGCCCGTCCGCGGTCCCCGGG
The DNA here is from genome assembly GCA_964546345.1 of uncultured Planctomycetales bacterium. Classification (GTDB taxonomy): domain Bacteria; phylum Planctomycetota; class PLA2; order PLA2; family JAEUHO01; genus JAYTCP01. The sequence continues at coordinate 20 of CAZJJQ010000688.1, read as the reverse complement.
GCGCGTGCGGCGGCGAGGAG
>CAZJJQ010000687.1:0-2461 GCA_964546345.1 uncultured Planctomycetales bacterium | reverse complement strand
GAGCGCGTGCGCGGGCACTTCGACCGCGCGGTCGCCCACTGGAACGCGGGCGCGTTCTTCGAGGCCCACGAGGACTGGGAGACGATCTGGCACGAGGCGGAGGGCGCACGCCGCGAGTGGCTGCAGGGGCTCATCCAGCTCGCGGCCGCGTTCGTGCACCTCGGCCGCGACAACGCGAGCGGGCTCGTCAAGCTGATGAGGTCCGCCGCCGCGAAGGCGGGGGGCTACGGAGGGGACACGGCGGGGATCGACTTCGTCGGCTTCTGGCGCGACGTCGCGCCCTGGCTCGTCCACGCCGAGCGGGTGGCGGCCGGCCATCCCCTTCGGGACGGGGCCCCGCCGGTCCCCGCGATCCGCTACCTTCCCGGCGTGACGCCCCTGCCGCTTCCGCCGGACCCCGCCGCGTCGGACCACGCCGATGCCTGACGGCCCGCCGCCCTCCCCCCCGATCGCCGCCCCGGTGAAAGCACGACGGACGAGCTCGATCCTCGCCGCGCTCGCTCGCGGCTTCGTGCCGTTCGTCGTGGCGCTTCACGCCGGCGGCATGGCCTGGTCCACGCAGGGGATCCCGGATCGCGGGACGGCGCTCGCGGCCCTCGTGTTCGTCGCCGTGCTCGTGGGGATGGGGTTCGCCGTCCGTGCCCTGGGGCGACGCCCCCGTCTGCGCCGGGTCGTCCGGCTCGGGCTGCTTCTCTACGTCGCGGCGGTCACGGTGCGGGGCTACCTCGTCTTCGTGCCCCGCGACGCGGAGGCCCCCCGCGTCGGGGCGGTCACGGCGTGGCCCGCGGAGCGTCAGGCGTTCCTGGCGGGCGTGGGCGACGCTTCGTTCGGGGTCACGGCGAAGGACACCCTGGCCGGCTACGGCATGCGCCCCCGCCGCGTCACCCTGCCGTGGATGGCCATGGGCCCGCTCGCGAAGCTCTCGCTCGGGCTGATGGCGGGGGCCCCGGGCGACGGGGCGCCTCGCGTGCCCCTGTTCCAGACGGGCGAGCCGGGGCCCCACGCGCTCGGGGCCCGCGCCCTCGTGCTGCGGCCCATGGACCGCGGCGCGCCGCTCGCGATCTGTCGCCTCGATCTCGTGATGGTCGATCGCCGCGTGCACGCGGGCGTGCTCACGCGCGTGCTCGACCTCGGCTTCACCGCCGACACGTTGATCCTCGCGGCCACGCACACGCACAGCGGGCCGGGGGGCTTCGCGACCGCCTGCCTCGCGCAGGCGCTCGGCACCGACCACGCGCGCCCCGAGGTGCTCGAGCGCGTCGTCGCCGCCGCGACGAAGGCGATCCGCACGGGCTACGACGCGGCGGTCCCGGCGCACCTCGGGTTCGTGACGGCGCACGACCGCGACGCCGCGGGGAAGCCGATCCTCGCGCGCAATCGCAGTGCTCCCGACCCCGATCGGCTCGACACGGAGGTCCTGGGCCTCCGCCTCGACGCCGCCGACGGGAGCCGGCGCATCGCCCTCCTCCTCGACTACGCCGTCCATCCCGTCTGGGGGCGGCCCAGGCAGCGCATCTTCGATCCCGACGTCGCCGGGGCCCTCGAGCGGATGCCGACCGCGGCCGACGGCGCCGCCGTCGTCTTCGTCAACGGCGCCGAGGGCGACGTGGCTCCGCGGCTGGGCCGCGCCGACCCCGGGGCTCCGGCGCCGCTCGCGTCGTTCGAGGCGGCCGTGGCCGACGGCCTGAAGCCCCGGGCCACCGCCTCCACGCTCTCGATCCGCGCCGTGACCGTGCGTCGCGAGATGGGCTCCGCGTGCTACGTGGAGTGCCTGGGCGGCCGCCGCGAGGCCCTCGCGGGCGTCGAGCGCCGGCCGTTCGGCCACGCCTTCGCGGATGCCGCCGCCGAGACGCTGCTCGTGCCCGCGAACGCGCTGCTCTGGAGCGCGGGGGTGCCCGACGTGCGCCTCTGCGGCTCCTTCCAGGGAGGGTTCGGCGCCGTGGTGCGCCTCGATCCCTGGCTCGACGGCAGCGACCTTCCCGTCGGCGCGGTGCGGTTCGAGACCGAGCAGGGGACCGCCCTCCTCGCCTGGGCTGCGTGCGAGCCGGTGACCTCGGTGGGGGAGGCGTTCAAGGCCGCGGGCCGCGCACGCGGGGCCTCGCCGGTCTACGTGATCGGGCTCGCCAACGACTACCTCGCCTACGTCGCCGAGGACGCCGACGTCGCGCGCCCCTCCTACGAGGGCCGCATGACGCTCTTCGGGCCCGGCACCGCCGACCGCCTCGTCGAGAGCGTCTCGGCCGCGTTCGACGCGGTCACGCCCCTGCCGCCCCCCCGATAGGCGCCCCCCCGATAGGCCCCCCGACCGCGCCCCGTCCCGGATCCGCCGCGCCGGGACGGCCGCCACGCTCCCCCGCACGGCGCGTCGCGCGGCCGGCCGAAGTCGCCGCATTCGTTCTTGCCCAAGCCCTCAGGGATTGTGAAGAAATCGCCGTCGGGACGTACGGGCTCGCTTTCGGGG
>CAZJJQ010000686.1:0-2466 GCA_964546345.1 uncultured Planctomycetales bacterium | reverse complement strand
TCGATCCTCGAGGAGACGTTCCGCGAGCTCGACAAGCGCGACGGCGCCTCCACGGGCATCCCGACGGGCTTCCACCAGATGGACGAGCTCACGGCGGGCCTCCACCCGGGCGAGCTCATCATCATCGCGGGCCGCCCCTCCATGGGGAAGACGACCTTCGCCCTCAACCTGGCCTACAACGTCGCGGTCCAGGCGAAGATCGGGGTCGTCATCTTCAGCCTGGAGATGTCGCGGCAGCAGATCACGAAGAACGTGCTCTGCTCCCACGCCATGGTCGAGGCGCACAAGCTCCGCGGCGGCCGGTTCCTCGACGACGCCGAGTACGCGCGCCTGACCGAGGCCGCGGGCCCGCTCTACGACGCGCCGCTGTTCGTGGACGACACCCCGGGCCTCTCCACGACCTCCCTCCGCGCGAAGGCGCGCCGGCTCAAGCAGAAGTACGACATCGGCCTCATCGTCATCGACTACCTCCAGCTGATGGAGGCCATCGGGGCCAGCAAGAACGTGGACAGCCGCCAGCAGGAGATCTCCTACATCTCCCGGTCCCTGAAGGGCATCGCCCGCGAGCTCTCCGTCCCCGTGATCGCGCTCTCCCAGCTCAACCGCGCCGCCGACTCCCGCGAGGACCACAAGCCCCGGCTGTCGGACCTCCGCGAGTGCGTCACGGGCGACACGCTCGTCCTGCTCGCCGACGGGCGCCGGGTGCCCATCTCCGAGCTGGTCGGGACGCAGCCCGACGTGCTCGCGGTGGACGAGCGAGGGCGGCTCACCACCGCCCGTAGCGACCGGGTCTGGTCGGTGGGCCGCCGGCAGGTGCTGTCGATCCGGACCGAGTCCGGCCGGACCCTGCGAGCCACGGGGCGACACCGGGTGTTGGGCGCCCGCGGCTGGGTCCGCGTCGACGAGCTGCGCGCGGGGTCCCGGCTGGCCTTGGCACGACAGGTCCCCGAGCCCAGCGCTCCCGTGGAGTGGTCGGATGAACGCGTGACGCTGCTGGGTCACATGGTCGGAGACGGGAGCTACCTTCCGCACCAGCCGATCCGTTACACGACCTCCACGGAGGCGAACTCCAGGGCCGTGTCCGAGAGCGCCACGCGCGAGTTCGGCAGCCGGGTCACCAGGCACGCCGGACGCGACTCGTGGCACCAGCTCGTGATCTCGGGCAACGGCAATCGATGGCACCCCGCGAAGGTCGGGAGGTGGTTCCGCGAGCTCGAGATCTTCGGCCAACGGTCGTTCCAGAAGAGGCTGCCGCGGGAGGTCTTCCGACTCCCGAATCGACAGATCGCCCTGCTCCTGCGACATCTCTGGGCGACGGACGGAACGATCCACACGCGGACGCGCGGGAGGGGATCCCACGCGATCGCCTATGCGACCAACAGCCCTGGCCTCGCGGCCGACGTCGCCGCGCTGCTCCTGCGCCTGGGGATCGTCGCGCGAATCTCGAGCGCGAGTCAGGGGAAGTACCGACCGTTGCTGCGGGTGAGCGTCTCGGGGACGCGCGACCAGCTCGCGTTCCTCGATCAGGTGGGTGCGTTCGGACCCCGTGTGGCGCCCGCGGCACGGCTCCGCCGCGCGCTCGCGGGCATCGCCCCGGGTACGAACGTGGACACCCTGCCGATCGAGGCGTTCGACGACGTCCGGGCCTCCATGGCAGCGGCCGGCATCACGACCCGCGAGATGGCCCGCCGGCGGGCGACCGCGTACGGGGGGACGTCCCATTTCCGGTTCGCACCTTCCCGGGAGGTCCTGGCGAGCTACGCGGCGGTGCTGGACGACCCGGACCTGCTCGACATGGCCACCAGCGACCTCTTCTGGGACCGAGTAGTGAGCGTCGAACCTGCGGGGGAGGAAGAGGTCTTCGACCTCACCGTGCCCGGTCCGGCCTGCTGGCTCGCGGACGGCCTCGTGAGCCACAACTCGGGCGCCATCGAGCAGGATGCAGACGTCATCTGCTTCCTGTACCGCAAGCACTACTACACCAAGGCGGAGAGCGACCGCGGCCTCGCGGAGGTGGTCATCGCAAAGCAGCGCAACGGGCCCACCGACACCGTGAGGCTCGCGTTCCTCGACCAGTTCATGCGGTTCGACAACCTCGCCCTGGGCTCGGGGCCCATGTGACGGCCCCGTCGGGCGCGTCGGCGCCCGGAAGCTGTCACGGGCGACGGGTCGCACCCCGGGGGACCGCGGCCCCGAGGGCCCCGAAGGCTTCGTGACCTCGCCCCACGGCCATGGGTAGGATCAGCGCCCGCCGGCCTCCCGCCGGCCGCAGGGCGGGCGCCCGGCGCCGTGGCTGTTCGGGAGGGTGCATCTTGGGATCGCCGGTGGTGTCGCGCGTCCGACCCCCTGCCGTCGTCGGATCCCGCGCCCCCGGGCCCCGGGTCGCCGCGTGTCTCCCCGGGCTCCGCTGGCTCCCCTGGCTCCTCGCGCTCGACGTCGCCGGCCTTGCGGGCGCGCGCGCCGCCG
>CAZJJQ010000685.1:0-2467 GCA_964546345.1 uncultured Planctomycetales bacterium | reverse complement strand
GGCGCCGTCCCGAGCCCCGCGACCCCCGCGGCGCTCGCCCCGACGGCAGCGCCCTCGGGCGCATCGCGGTGCGGGTCCGCTCGCCACGCCACGACGGCGGTCCCTGCGGCGAGGCCCGCCACGGTCACGAACGCGAGCGCGCGCGGGGTGAGCAGGTGCCGTGCCAGCGCCACCCCGGACGCGCCGGGCGCGGGCGCCGCGACGTGCGGCCCGGGGAAGGATCCGGCGAGCGGCGCGAGCGCCAGCATCCACGCGCGTCGGCCCCCTCCCTCGCGCTCGTCGAGCCGTTCGCGGATCCGCTCGAGCCCGCGGCGCAGGCGCGTCTTCGCGGTGTCCACGGAGACCCCGAGGCGCGCGGCCACCTCGGGCACGGGCAGGCCCTCGAGCCACCGCAGGACGATCGGGTCGCGGTAGAGCGGGTCGAGCGCGAGCACCGTGTGGACGAGGCGCCGGCGCGTGGCCTCGCGCTCGAGGATCTCGAGCGGCGAGGGGACTCGGTCCGGGCGGGCGGAGGCCGCCTCGCGGCGGGTGCGGCGAACCTCGGCCCGCCGCGTCGTGAACGCGACGTTGCGGGCCACGCGGGCGAGCCACCCGCGCAGGGCGCGGGGCTCGCGGGGCCCGCGCCGTAGCGCGATGGAGAACGTCTCCTGGAGGACGTCGTCCACCTCGGCCTCGCCGTGGACGAGGCCGCGGACGAGCGCGCGCAGGAAACCCTCGTGGGCCAGCAGCTCGTCGAGGGACGTCGGTTCGCTCACGGAGCCTCCGGGAGAAGGATGCCGTGCGGGGCGGGGCGGGTTCAGCAAGCCGCGTCCTTGCCGGGAGGGCGGAGCGGGCAGGGGATGCAGGGCTCAGGGAGGGGTAGGGGGTGAGAGCCGGGAGGAAGCAGCGGAGAGCGGAACCGCCCGGGAAGGGAAGGGGGCGCGGGGGAGGGGAGGGCGCGCGAAGGCGTGGGTGGGACGGGGGAGCCGTGGAGGAGGCGACCGGGGTTCCCTCCCCCGGCGCCCCCACCTTCCCTGGGTGGCCTGCGTTCCCCCGACGGCCCCGCGGGGGCGCGAGCGTTGAGGCGACTCCTGAGCACCCCTCGCCCCGGGCCCCCGGACGCAGGCGCGGCTCACCGTTCGGTCGTTGCGGGGAAGGGGGCGGAAGAGGTCCGCGTGTCTCCCCGGGGGCGCAGCGCGGCGTATGCTGACGTGCCTGGGTGCGAAGGACCTGGAGGTGGAACGTGAACTCGGATGAGGGCGAGTGGACGATCGCGTGGTACCTCCGAGCGGCCGGCCAGGGGGACCCCGCCGCCATCGAACGGCTGGTGCGTTACGCGCAGCGAGTGGCGGCCGCAAGGGCCCGGGCGATGCGCCTCTCTCCCGAGGATGCGGAGGACGTGGCCCAGCAGGTGTGCCTGCTGGCGCTTTCCGAGGGCGGGGAGGCGCTCGCCCGCGTTCGTCCCCCGGAGACGCCGCTGATCGCTTGGGTCACGGGAGTCGTTCGTCACAAGCTGACGGACTTGGCTCGGGCTCGCGCTCCGAAGGAGTCATCCTCGGCCGCGGCGCGCGCCGTTCGGCGCGCCGCGCAGCGGGAACGGGTCGCCTCTCAGCGAAGGGCGAGGCTCGAATCCGGGGGGGGGGATCGAGGCGCTCACTTCCGCACAACGCGATGCGTTCCGACTTCATCTGTTGGGGTACTCCCACCGCGAGATCTGCGATCTGCTGAAGATCCGCCCCGAGGCAACGCGGGCGCGGGTGCGGAGCGCATGGAGGCGGGTCGAGTCCATGGCACCCCCGCGTGGCCGTGCTCGAGCCTCCGCCCTCCTCCACGACGAGGGGGCACGGATGAGCACGGCCGAGCGGGAGCTCGTTCAAGGGCTCGCCCAGGGCCGCACCTATCGCCAGCTCGCCGAGGAGCAGGGCGAGTTGCCGGAGGCCCTTCGAGCGCGGTTTCGTCGGATCTGGAGGTGGCGAGAAGGAGAGGGGCCGAGAAAAGAGCCGTTTCGCTCCCCCCCTCCAATCGATACCTAGGGTAGAAATCGCGCGGCGCAAGGGCGGCAGATCGCCGGTGGGCCATGGGCGCGAGTTTCGAGGCGGCCTGCTCGCATCGGGCGGCAGGCGGAAACCGAGGGTCGGCGGAGGGGCGGGAGACCGAGCATGGTGCGCAAGATCGTGGCGGGGATGGCACGGATGCCGTTGGCCGTGTTCCTCGGGGTGGGGCTCTTGGCCTTGGCCGTGCTCCTGGGGGTGCGGCAGCGACCCGCCGTTGCGGCGACCTTCTCGAGCCCCTTCTGGACCTTCACGGGGGCCGTCCAGCCCAAGGCGTGCGCGAACTGCGGGTGCGAGATGCCCTCGCCGTTCGTCTTGCCCGGCGTGAGCGTCCTGACCGGTGGCCTCGTGCAGGACTTCCCCATCGCCAGCTCGCCCACGCTGTTCGGCTCCTTCGGCATCACCCTGCGGTGGGGGTCGGAGATCTCGGGCACGAC